>JAYUBV010000470.1:0-1282 GCA_043740655.1 Pseudomonadota bacterium
TAGTGGTAAGCTTGCGGTCACCGTTAAGCCGGGTGACGGCGCCGGGAAATTGAAACAAGTAACCGGGAACACTAACCTCAGCCTCGCTGACCTGTAGGCCCACGCGGCCGTTTAGTCTAACGTAAAGCGGAGCCTGGAAGCTTACTCCTTCCGGATTGAAGTGGGCCAGCGAGTACTCCATGTGAAACGACGGAATGGCGAACAGCTCCTCGCCGCCACGAAAGCACGGAGTCACGCGTCCGTTGACGCAAAAAGCAATCACGTCGGGTTGCCGTTTCCAGAGGTAAGCGCCGTTGCCCAGCTCGTGCGCCAGCGGCCCTTTACCAAAATCCGTCGGACGATTGTGGGCAAGGAAAGAATCGGTGAGCCCCAGCATGTCGAGAGTGGGAAGCCCGGACCAGTAAGGCACTCCCCCCGCGGCATCCACGGCGATAAGCGGTGATTTTTCTCCGAAAGCAGTTTTGAGCATCTGACCCAGTGGCTCCGAATCGTGCTCCCAGCGTTCATCGATACCGCGACGGTTTTCCGGATCGTTCGTTTGAAGCGTGAAGTGGAGAAACGCCGCTACGATGACCGGAAACAGGGACCACGCCCGTGCCCCTTTCCCCTCGATGGTCTCGGCGGCCTCCGCGATTAAAAAGTAGAGCGGAAGGTATCCGATGATCGCTAGGCGCCAGCCGGGGAAGATATCCCCCCCGACGGTCATCAAGTGGAATGTCCAGGCGGCGACCAGGGCCAGAGCGACTCGCGTGGTGCGAGCGCCGCGCAACGCCACGATGGAGAGCGAGGCCACGACGAGAACTACGGTAAACCCGGTGACCGATCCGGCAACGTGGTGAAAACCCTCGATAACGCGCGAGAAGGTAAAGGCCACCTTCACCCGCGCGGTATTAGGCACCCAATCGCGGTAGTAAACGAGGCGAAAGACATATTGCCCGGCGATGCATAACAACGGTGGCAGGCCGATGCGCTGGAGTTCGGCGAGGCGGGGCCATGCCAGCGGAAGCGTCAACGCCAGTGCGGTTAGAACTAGTACGACTCCATCGGCACGGGCGAGCGCCAGGAGCGCTAGGGACACCCCCATCCACGCGGCCCAGCGACGCGAACCCGGTTCCGCGATCCAGCGGCGCAACGCCGTGAGAAAGGCGGTGAGTGCGAAAAGCACGAGCGTCGCTTCTAGCCCGCCCACGGCCCATACCGCCACCGGTGCGGACAGCGCGAAAAGTAGCCCGCCCGTCAGCAGCCGAGGGGGCGAAAGGCGAAACGGGGCGGTGCCAGAAAA
>JAYUBV010000471.1:0-1277 GCA_043740655.1 Pseudomonadota bacterium
ACGAAACGTTGCGAAAACGCCTGGGCGCCGCTGGAAAAATACGCAGCGAAGAATCCTTTTCCCTCGGGGAATGTGTCGGCCGGTGGCTAGAGATCTACCGGGCAGTCTCGGGTCGCCCCGATCGTCCGCGCGTGCTGGTGGCGACGGGATTTGCCGAAGACGGTTGGCACTCGATGCGCAACATGTCCACCGGACTATTCCGCACGCTCGAAGAGGCGCGGGGCGTCGCCTGGGCTCCAGAATTTTTCAGCCCCTCGCTGGGCCGTTCCCCCCGCCTGTTCGATCGCCGTCACGGCTACGCGCGGCTGATGCCGGCTAGAGATCTGCTGCTGCTCACCGACCATTCCTACGCCGACACCATTTTAAAGGTACGGGATCGGTTTAAGAAAATCGCGATCGTCGTTCACGACTTTTATTTTTGGCACACGCGCAATTCCGTGAACGGCCACGTCCGCCAAAATATTTTGGACGGCATCAAAAACGCGGACGTGCGCATCGCCATTTCCGAATCGGTGCGCAAAGAGGCCGAGTCGTTGGGAATTCCGTGCGAAGAAGTCATCTTGAGCGGCACTAGCTCGGTAGACGTTCCCAAGCACGCCGCTATAGAACGCATTCCCGGTTGCCTCGTGCACATCGGCGGCACGGGCCCCCGCAAGGGAATGGAAAAGTTGCTACGCTTACTCGAACGGCTCCCGCCCTCTTACTTTCTGGTGCAGGTAGGGGAGCCGCTAAGTGCCGACCACTGGCGCCTCATCCGCGAAAAGCGTTTGGCTCCGCGCGTACGCGAGACCGGACCGCAAACCAACGACGAGATCGCACAGTGGTACCACCGTGCGCACGCCGTGATGATCCCGTCGCTCTACGAAGGTTTTTCACTCCCCGCGATCGAAGCCCGCCGGGCTTGCACACGTGTATTTCTGTCCCCCGAAACGCCTGCCTGGGAAACGCTGAAAGAAGATCCTGGCACCGTCGCGCTGCCCTTCGCCCACCTAGACGGCAGCGGCTCCTCTGTAGAGAAGGAATTTCTCGATCGCGCCACCGCGATGGTCGTACGCGCCACCGCCATCTCGGTGCCCTTCCCCCTCGCCGCCTACTTCGAGTGGTCCCGGGCCGGCGAAGAATACTGCGACGTCATCGACAAACTCTTAGGTCTGGATCTGTCCCAGGCCAAAGTTGAGTCCGTCGTTCGGCGCCGACGTCGCGCTTGAGGCGGCGCGCGACAGTTTTTAAGCTAGGTAAGCGTTAAGGCAGCGTCCGACCACCTGATCCCAGGAGAA
>JAYUBV010000472.1:0-4493 GCA_043740655.1 Pseudomonadota bacterium
GCTCGAAGGAACTCCCGCGTTTACCAGCGTGGAAACCTTTCTCGACTGGCTTGAAAAAAATCATCCCGGAAACCTCGAAGGGCTGACCTTTGTCCGTAAAAGCGAAAGTTCGCAGGGCGCCTCGGATACTTACCCGCGCGCGATCGTGTACGGGCCCGACGCCAAGTTCATTTACGCCTTCAACGGCCACCCCGCGCAGAAAGGTTTTCACACCGTCGAGATCATCGCGTTTCGAAAAAAGGCCTGGGAATTTCGTGAGCTAGATTTCAGCCCGGATGGAAAAACTGCGCCTCAACTTTCGGGCGCCAATCCTTCTCGCTGCACCAAATGCCATTACTCTCCCCTGCGTCCGATTTGGGAACAGTACGACATCTGGCCGGGCATTTATGGACGCGATGATGACGGCATTATCGATTTTCACGACGCTTTTCACACGAAGTACCCGTCGCCGCCCGAAAAAATGGCGCCGCACGAGGAAGAGCTGGCCGCTTTCCGTACGTTCCAAAAGATTCAACCGACCCACGACCGCTACAAGAAATTGAAGCTGCCGGAAGGTTCAGTTGTCTCGCCTTATAACAACTCCCGCCGGGGTGATTACCGCTTCCGCACTAATCTGCGACTGACCGAGCTGCTGGCGGGCCTGCACGCGACCCACCTCGTTTCACTGATGAAGCGTGACGACGCGTTTTTTAAGGCGATGGGGCCAGCCTTGGTGCGCAGCCTGATTCTTCCCTGCGATAGCGATGTCGGAGTTCTGGCCCGCGTCGACCGGCTGATGGAGGAGCAGTTTCCCGGCCGCAAGATCGCAAACTACAACCTTGATGGGTCAATTGGGGATAAATCACCGATGGGAAGGTTCTACGGCGTCTTCGGCCTCGAGCACTACGACTACGCTCTATTTCGGGAGCCGAGGCGGTGGAACTATTTTACCGGCGGAGATTACCTAGACGAATTCGTAGCGCCGGCGCTCTACAAGGCGCTTTCCGAAACGATGGAATTGCCGCCGTTTAAGAAATCGACGGGCTACGGCCACACGATAGAAATGCCGGTGGAGGGAGTTTCCGGAGGGCTCACGGAGAAGACGCAACCGGAGATATGCGCGATCCTTCAGAAGAGGCAGGACCTTACCGTGACTCCGCGTAAGACGATTACCGTTCCGGCGCCGGTGGCGCAGTGTAACGAGTGCCACGCGGCGGGCGGGGCGGTCGTTCCGCCGTTCAACGTTGAAACGGGCGTAAATCGCGAGACGTTCGAGAAGATTCTGAAACGCGTGGCTAGCCAAAATCCCGCAACGCGAATGCCGCCAAATCGCAATTTATCCCAAAAAGAGATTGAGGCGCTGAAGTCTCACCTGTTAAAGACCCTACAGGAGTAGTGATGAAGAAGTTCTTACTGATTGCACTGTTAATGTTGCCCCTCGCCACTCGAGCCGTACCGTCCGATGAGCCGCTGGCCATGACGGAGGCCGAAGCGCGGGCGTTTTGCAATAAATGGTTACCTAACTTCGTGGGCGGCGAGCCGTCGCTCGAAAAGCTCATGACCTTCTACACCCCCAACGCCTACTACGAAGACCCGAATGTTCCGGAAGGACGCCGGGGCAAAGCGGAAGTCGGCGGCTTTCTGAAGCTGTTACTGAAGAAGTACCCGGCCTGGAAGTTCAACATCGTCTCGCTCTACCCGACTAAGAAGGGCTTTGTGCTGCAGTACCTGGGCACTATTCCTCTAGAAGGCGGCAAGGTAATCAAGAACTTCCGCGGCATCGACATCATCGAGCTAGAGAACGGAAAGATCGCGCGGCAATTAGGCTACTACGATCGCCACGTTTTCTTCGAGAACTAAGACTGTCATTGCGAGGCGAAGCCCGGGCAGACGCCAGGCGAACCTCGTTGCACGAGGACAAACGCCGCTGGATCTTATTCCACGGGATTGCGTCGGCCTCGTCGAGACCTCGCAATGACGAGGCTTCGATTACCCCGCCTTTCGGGGCTTTTTCACGGAGCAGATCATTTCGTTGCGGGCGCTTAGGCGCTTTTTGAAGTCTTTGGCGGCCGACGAGTAGCCGCCGTCGTTACCATCGACGAAATGCAGGTGGTTGCCCTGCGCGCGGTTGAAAATGAGGCAGGTCATCAGGGCGCTGTCGGACGTATGAATACCGTAAATCACTTCGTCTCGTTCCGCTTTCTCCGCCAACATCGTCTCCAGGCGTTTGAGTTGCCCGTTGCTTAGGTCCAGCACCATGCGTAGCGTGCCGTCGAACTTGCGGTAGTCCGAGTTTTCCACCAGCTCTTTACGGTATTGGTCGCCGTCCTTCTTGAACAGCGTCTTCCACAGAAAACTGAACAACAAAGTGCCGCCGTAGCTCCAGACCAGGTGCTTGGCTTTTTCCCACAGCCCCTTCCGGTGCGTGCGGCTTTTGAACTCGGCCGAATACGATTGCGGCTTCCAGCTCAGGCTGAGCTGCGGCTCGGAAATGACCGGGTTTTTGCCGGACAACATTTCCGTCACCAGGTCCATCACCTGTTGGTAGTCTTTGCGCGCCACCGCTTGGTCCAGGCTTACGCTCTGGACGAGAATCGAAGTCATCTGGCCACGCTGGCTCTTCACCGGATTCCAGCGGCACTCGAGTCCCGTGGTATCGGCGGGAGCCTGCAAGACTTGGTCGGCCACTTCGTAACTCTCGTTGAAGGGCGGGTTTTTTACCCAAGTCTCCGCCTGTGATAGTCCGTCGCCCCCGAGGGCGGATTGCACGATGTGCTTAGACACCCGGTACTTAGCGACTTTCAAATCGAAATTGGCGGCGTACAGATGCCACACGGGCACCATGCCGATACGAAGCTCAAATCCGAAACCCTCTTTGGCGAGCTGCTTGGCGCCGAGTAGAGCTTGCTGGATCTCCGGCAGCAATTCGGGTGGACTTAGGAACGTGGCCCCATCGCCGCCGAAGATGTAGAAAATTTCCTGCGGTTTAATAGCGTTCAGCACGGCCATTACGGCGGAGGCACCGACCACGTTTACGTCCTTGTAGCGCCCCTCTTCGGTGGCCTTGGTGCTTCCGCGGATGTCGCTGACGAACAGGTACCAGTCCTTGGGAACGTCTACGTAACGGGTGAAATCGGGTACGTCCTCGAAGCTAGCAAATACGGGCACTTCCTCGAGGAACGCGACCGTGGTCAGTTTTAAGGGCGTGGCCATCCTAGAGACTTATCGGCGAAATGCGTTCAAAGCTTCAGGGGAAAAAGGCTAAATTCCGCCGTGTTGACGCATGTTTAGCAACCGCTGGTTGGTTAGAATGCGATCGCTTAGGAAGCAGCGGGAAAGTTCGGCCCAACACGTTAACCCTAAGAAAACCATCCCGAAAAGGGGGATATTGGCGTGCTGGAACACGTGATTCCATTGCCGGCCGACCACCGCTTCGGCCGTCAGCCCCACCGTGAGGGTGAAGGCCATCACCGCTAGCCATGGCCCGACCGTCGAAAAACCGTTGGCCCGCCGGAGTGACGCCTGCTCGAGTAGCCCAGCTATCGCGGGCAGATAAAACATGTAGTAGTGAGGCCGCGTCTCCGCGCAGAAGAGTGCACTCATCGCCAGGGCCAGCGCCCAAAGGTTGCGACTCTGATCCCCCTCGAAGGCATAGCTGTGCCGCCGGCGGAACCCAAGGTACAGCACTAGGGCGAAGCAGAGCGCGAACGCGTACTGGGTAATCGCCAGTGCCTGCACTTCGCTTCCCTTGGCGGCCAACGTGCGAAACACCCCGGCCGGAACGTTCTGCAAACTATCCCACCGTAAGAACAAACCGGTGTCGGCTTGCGTGGCGAGATTTTTATAAAATTCAAAGAAGAGCAGCGACGTTTGGGATCCGAAGACAACGTAACTCGCCAGCACCGCAAGCAACGCGCCCGCCACCAAACCCTGCCGTTCGGCGCGACCGCGCCCGACGCAGTAGTAGGCTAGAACCCACACGGGAAACAGGCGCGTAGCCACCGTTCCCGCCACCAGAACTCCGGCCACCGTTCCTCCGAGTACCCCACCGCTCAAAGAAAAAATCTCGGCCCACAGCAGGCCCGTAAACAGCATCAAAGTGAGATCACCCCGCATGAACTGTCCGTGCACGGGGTTGATGGAGAGTACGAAAAGAAAGATCCAAGGGAGGAAAGATCCGGCCGGACGCGATTGCGGATACAGCTTCCCCATCCCCGACCAGAATAAAAACAACGTCACCACTTGGGCGAGCAGCCACAAAACTTTGGCCGCGGTGAAGGGAATCCAGCCAAGCGGCGCTAACCAAGTGAGCGTGTACGGAGTCAACGCTAGCTCGGGGGCCAAGGTCATCGCCTGCGCCGCCTGCCCTTGCACGGCGAGGGTCGCCGCACGGTGCAGAGTCTGGAAATCACTACCACTTCGCCACGCCGCTACCACACTGGCTAGCCCCAGGGCTGCCATCAACACGAGCTTGATCCGGTTGAGCATTACTTAAGGGTTAGACCAGTTCGGCG
>JAYUBV010000473.1:0-4486 GCA_043740655.1 Pseudomonadota bacterium
CTGAATGGCGCGGGCGAGTGCCAGATCGGTGGTGTCGGCCACTACGTTGCCCGCCAGATCCCAGTGCCCCTCGAACACGACTTTCGGCGATGTCCGCCAGGCGGCGAACGGACGCAACATCTCTTCACCGTTCGTACGGACGGTGTCCCCGACCCAGGTGAGGACGTCCGTCAGGCGTTTCGGATGGTTGAGCACGACGCCCAGATCCTTAAGCGGCCCGGTCAGCCTTTCGCGACTTAAGCCGAGAAAACGCGATGCGGATTCCGCTAGCCGGACTAGTCCAACCCGATCCTGCTTCGACAGCGTGCCGTTGAACGACAAATAAAAAGAAAAGAGCGACGGCTTGCCCGCGGGCGCGGAGTCCAGAGTCTCGAGCGCGCGCAGCTGGTTGAAAAGTTTTCCTAGGTAATCGTAGTAAATGGGCTTCTCTTCGAAAAGCGACAGCAGCAATTTTTTCGTGTCTCCGTTTTCGGAAAGAATGCCTTGGTTGGAAAAAAGGATTGCCTTCACCGCCGGCCACATCTCCGGATCGATCACGCGGGCGTGCAGCCACTGCAACCAGTCCGTCCTATCGAGCTCGGCAAACTTTTTTCGGTAGTCGGCGGAGCCGGTGAGACGCTCCAGGAAAATGCGGGCCAGCAGCGCCGGATCGCCGAACGGGCGAACTTGCTCGCACTGTTTCAGAAGCTTTTCGATCGCTTCGGGAAACGGTAAGCGTGGCGAGGGAAACGCAATCTCGTATTGGAAGTTACCCAACGCCGGCACGTTGGCGATGGTCTTGAGCGCGGCGAGGTATTCTTTTAGCCCCAGTGTCTCTAGCTCTTTGACTAGCACCGGATTGACCTCGTTACCCACCTCGGTCGGCTTCTTCGTAAAGATCGGCAGACTTAAATTCGGTGCGAGAATGGTGACGTTGAGGTCCACCGCCGCAGTCTTGGGGGCTTTCAAACGGTCAAGAATAACTTTGTTCTCCGGCGAATCCGCCAGCCGCTCTAACCACATCGCGGTTACGATGGTGGGCAGGTAGATAGGTAAATTCGCCAGCAAATAGTCCGGCGCATCCGCGGGGCGCGATCGACCCGTGATCTCTTCGATGCTCCGTCGGGCTACGATGAAGCGGCTTTCTTTCGACGATAGCTCCGTGGTTTTCAGATTGCGGAGCAGGGCGGAGCCGACGGAATCGTATGTGTGATTGAAAAGCAGAGTGGCAAACTCACCGCGCAGATCGGACTCTTGCTCTAGCTTTTCGATCGCAAAGGGTAAGAGCCCGGCGGGGTGTTTGTTTAGTTGTTCGAAAAGCGGAGCGATTCCGGCCAAGGGGCGTTCCGGATGGGCCGCCAGCCGCGCGACCGATTCCGAAAGTTCCGTCGCCTGCTTTTTGGAAAACCCGGAAATGAAATTTAGTCCCTGGTCGGCCAACGTCGGGCCTCCCGCTTCCTTATAGAAAGAGAGAAACGCCGTACGCGCCGACGCCTTCAGCTCCGCGTCCGCGAACAGCTGACGGGCGTCCTTGGCCCAGGCCACCGCTTCGGCATCATCGAGCTGGGGACGAAGCGGTGGGGTCGGCAGCAGGGACGTGAACTTGGGCGATAGAAAGGCGTAGTCGAAATCGACGAGCTCCTTCGTGCGCCGATCGGCGATGCCCTTGGTCAGTAGCGGAACCGTGACCGAACCCGAACCGGCGACCCAACCGTTCAACGCGGAAAAGTTTTTCGCAGAAATGTGGCGATCGAGGAGGGCCGGGAATCCCTCGGACTCCATCGCCCTCTCGTATAGGAACCGCGTAATTACGTTTCCGACTCGCGAAAGGGTGGCATCGGAGGGGTCTAAAAAGTAGGGTTTTAGGCGGTCTAAACGACCATCCCGGTTCAGGGCAACGAACAGGCGACGGATTTCTGCCGCCCCAATTCCGTTTGGGAAAACTACCTTCTCTACGGGCTCGGCGGAGCGACGCGAAAGTTCGGGGGCGTTCGGCGGTTTAGCACAACTCAAAAACAGAAATAAGATGCTGAAAAAACAAAGGAACTTCGACATGGCGGCCCGTGAATAACGCATTACGGCGCTACCCTACCATAAAGAACAAAGGATCGGCGCGCCTACGTGCAGTGGGACGCGCCAATCTTTTCGGCGGGATTTAGGCGGATTTGGCGCCTTTGGCGTTACGCGAATCCGGCCCGTCGGCCTGGCGATTCAGCTGAGTTTTGCCCTGACCTTCGTTCTCCTCCTCGCCTTCGGCTTTATGCTCCCAGCCTTGGCCGGTTTGGCTCCCGGTATTTTTCGGCTGGGCGGTAGCCGCTTCCGGACCCTCCGATTTGCCGGATTGGGCCGCGAACGGCTTTACGTTGTCTTGCTTCGTTTGGGCGGACGTAGATTTATTGCCCTCTTGGCCCCTATGCTCACCTTTTTTTTCCTGATTGAACTTAGAACCTTCCATTTTGCTGTCCTTATTATTTCCATCTTTATTGTTAAAGTTTTTGTCGTCCGTATTCTGCTTCTGCTGATTCATTTTTTACTCCTTAGTAAATTTCAACGACCTTTCGGCGCGTCGGATTATGCGAAAGGAGTGTGCAAAATGTAATCCAAGGCGCTTTTTGTCCTCGGATCATAAGAGAGAAGTTTTGTTTGGGTGGATTCTGAAGGCGAATCCATTCACTTTGGGCGAGTAGTTGGTACAGCTGACCCAAATTGCGGCAGGCAAAAAAACTCTAGTGGAGGCTAGCCGCGCCGGTTTGCTTTTCGATGTAGAGATTAAATTTGTTTTGCGCGGATTGCAGCGTTTGGTGCATGGAGTCCGCATTTTGCTCGAGACTCTTTAAGTTGCTGTCACGAGCTTCGCCGACCAGCTTCTTCGCTTCGTCGATAAGAATGGAAATCTTTTCGTTAAACTCGGGGAGGCGGCTCGCCATCTCGGTCTTTTCTTCTGAAGACAGCGCTTCGGTGTCATCCGATTTTTTTAGCGAGGCTAGAGACAGCGTGATGGCGTGAACCATCTCGCCCAAGATCTGAAACCGTTTAAATAGTCCATCGGCGAGTTGCAGCCGATCGTTTACGGCGTCGGTGCGGGAGGCGATTACCGCTTCGACTTGATCGCAACGCTCGCGCGATGCCTGAAGATGCTGCGCAAAGTTCTGCATCTCGGCGCCGAGGCGGGTGCGGGCTTCGTCGACTTCCTTTAATAAAGTTTGGCCGCGCGCCAATCCTTTGTCGGAGGCTACCTCGAGGTGCTCTAGCTCATTGGCCAGCTGATCGTACGTACGCAACACGGCGTCTAGTTTTACGGCGGCCTGTCCAAATACCGAAAGGGCTTCCAAAGTATTTTGCATTCACACCAGATACTACGGGCCCGCCATTTGCTTCAATGGCAAATTTTGTACCAACGATTTGTTTAACCAATCGGCCTTAGAGCGGCGTAGCAGAATTAATTACGATTATTTATCCGCGCGGCGCGGAGCATTTTGATTCAGATTTGATTCAAAATTATACTTTTCGCGCCGCGTTTTATTGAACCTCAAAGTGTCTAAGACCGTTTTCTTCGCCCGGATCGGCGGGCATAGTTTTTGCTATATAGTTACGGAAACCCTAAAATTGTTACGCCTTTTGTGGGGCGTGTTGCTCATCTTGGTTGCGAAATGAATACCGGACCGATATTTTAAAGCCGTTTATTTTGCCGTCGTTGTCAGCCGGAAAACGCCCATCATGAATGGTCGGGCATCCGACGCTGGGCAAAAGAATTGGCGACCGATTGCCGTAATCTTATTTTCGCTACGCCGTAAGGAGTCTGAGTGAAAGAGGTTAATTATCCGCAAGGATCAAAACAACGTCCATCCTTCCCGGCGAAAGTGAAGAGGAAGAAAGCAAAGGCGGCGCCTAGCGCCCCCCACTTTAACGGCGTTGCCGCCTACGGTGCGCACGCGGGCATGATGACGCATTCGTCCGGGGACGCGAAGGCATTTCAAAAAATTCTCGTCGCGCTAAAAAAGGTAAAGAAGGGGGACTTTCGGGTCCGTCTCGACTTGGATCGTTCCGAAGGGGTACCGCTGGATGTCGTTGAGGCATTCAACGACGTCATCGATCTCAATCAAAAATTGGCCTCTGAGTTTCGCCGCATCAGTCAGCTGGTGGGCAAAGAAGGAAAGATTGCCCACCGCGCGGCGGTCTCCGGCCTCGAAGGGGCCTGGGCGGAGAGTATCGGTTCGGTTAACGCGCTTATTACCGACCTGGTGCAGCCGACAAACGAAGTAGCTCGCGTGATCGGCGCCGTTCTCAAAGGCGACTTGTCGCAGACGATGGACACCGAGATCGAAGGCGAGCCGATTAAGGGCGAGTTCCTCCGGTTGTCGAAAGTCGTAAATACGATGGTGAACCGCCTAGGTGCTTTCGCCTCCGAAGTGACCCGCGTAGCCCGCGAGGTCGGCACCGAAGGTAAGCTGGGCGGACAGGCGAAGGTAGAGGGCGTGTCGGGCACGTGGAAGGATCTCACCGACAA
>JAYUBV010000474.1:0-1273 GCA_043740655.1 Pseudomonadota bacterium
TTGCGAGGTAATTGAAGCCTGACAGACCGGTAGTTGCGTGGTCTCTTTGCCAGCGGTTATTCTGTTTCCAGAACGTCTTTTGGTCGAAGGGTGCGTCCCATCTAAAGGATTCGTGGGCCTTTTTATCTAGTCGTTGCTTAGCGTTTTGGGCCAGACGGTGGATTAGCGGTTCGGCGAAAATATTTCCGCGTGAAAAAAATCGGGCGGCCTCCCGCTCGTGCTTGTCGATGAACGAGGCTTCGGTGCGGAGTGCTGTCAAACTACCGACCACGGCAAGCGGGGAGAGGCAGTTTTCGGTCGGGATCGTTTCCGCGAGCGAAACCAACCCCGTAAAGGCGCACCCGAACAGCAGGACTCCTAATTTCACGGTGCCCGCCCCAGCGTGGTGTAGCCGTCGAGAAGCTGGCGGAGAAGCTCGACCTGCGCCGGCGCAATCGGCTTAGGATCGCCAATGAAACCGTTCAGGAAAAGGCTGAGTTCGGCGATCTGAGTGCGCATCCGCTCGACCGTCTTTTCGGTGGAGATCGAACGGACCATCGTTTGATCAAATCCTAGTTTAATTTTTTCCAGCGTCTGTAGGCGCATCTCGTCCCGATCGAGCTGGCGTAAGGCCGCGTCCTGCTGCCAGTCCGGTAGGGTATCCACTTCCGCCAGCGCCGCCTTGCGCCGTTGCCCGATTAAGTCGCGCAGCGTGGTGAGGTGATTGGCGACTCCGTGCTGAATCATGAGCCCTTCGTCGTGTAGTCGGGCCAGCTTCGGCAGCTCGGCGTCTGCCTGCCGCGCGACCTCGCCCACCAGCGGGATCAGGCGATCCCTGATCTTTGCCAACTCGATCGGCTTGCCCTTTTTTAAGGCCTTACCCAACTCGGCTGAAATTGCTTTCGCCGTTTGGGCCAACTTTACGTAATGGCCTTGGAACGCGGTTTGCGCCACTCTGTCGTACTCGCCGCTCCACAGGTTTACCGAGTCCAGGTAATGGGCGATCGCCTCACGCGACGGACCGAGCGGAATGGGCGCGGGGGGCGTCGCCACGCCCACGGAATTGACGGGCCCCGGCAGAGCCGCCAATGGCTTCGGAGCCTCGACCTTTGCAAACGCGAGCGCGCGCAGCGAGTTCAATTCTTTGTAATCGCTCTGCCACTCCGGCACGATCCGATGGAGCAGGCGATCCTGTAGGCTTGCGTCCCCTTCGACCTGACGGAGGTCGGCGAGCAGCGTGAAGTACTGCACCGCCGTGACTCCGAGAGAGTCGAGGTACGATTTCCATTCTTTA
>JAYUBV010000475.1:0-4478 GCA_043740655.1 Pseudomonadota bacterium
CCAATTTTTCTAGCCGTCGTGATCGTGGTGGCGAGCTGCGCGTCAAAAACCGTGTACCAGCCATCCCCCGTCACCGCTAACTATCGCGATCGGCCGTTGTCGCAGCTGACCTCCGCGGAAGTGGTCGAGGTCGACTCGCTTCTCCACCGGACCGATCTTACCAAGTTTGAAAAACGCCGGCTTTGGGAACTGACCAACTACGAGCTCAAGGGGATGAAGACGGGCTCGCCGCGCTACCAAGAAAAGCAGGCGTTGATCGATTCGCTCGCCGCCGAGCTGACGGAGTTCGACATCGAGTTAAAAGAACTCAAAGAGCAGATCGTTAAGTGGAAAGATCCACTGGCGACCCCGGAAGAACGACCGGGCGCGGTCTTCCGGAACCCCAGGCTTCGCCGCGAGTTCACGCAAATCTTAAGCATCTGGAATAAGGATAAACTCGACGAAGCCATGAAGCGCGTGCAACGCGTGGTGGGCGACGCAAAGCTTCAGTCCGAGTCCACCGATGAAGAGTGGATCAAGTTTAACACTCTAAAGTTCCGCCTCGCCGTCGAACTGAACGACACGCCGGCGGCGGCGTCCGCGTACGAGACAATGAAGAGCCGCGGTAAATGTGTAGCCGACACCGCCCAGGCCGGTTTTTTGCTTTCCATCCATTACCTCGCCAAAGGCGAGGCCACGAAGGGGCTCGAGACGTTGGAAGGGCAGTGCGATCCCGATTCCAGCCCCTTCAATCGTATCAAGCGTCTGTACTGGAAATCGCGTTTAAAGGCGGCGTCGGGAGTCCCGCGTCACGAGGCATTTAAAGAGCTGCTCGAAACGCGGGTGCCCGGCTACTACGTCTTCCTCGCCAAGGCGTGGCTCAAGGAAAAGCTAGAGTTCCCGGTGAATGCGTTCGGTCAACCGGCGGCGTTGACCACCCCGCTTACGCTGCCGCCGTCGGTGGTGGAACTCATCGACAAAGCGCGGGCCCGTCTGGATGCGGGACTTAAAAAAGAGGCCGCCATTTTCCTCGTGCGTGCGTCGCAAATTCTGCGCGATAAGCCGAGTAAGGAATCGATCGATGGTTTGCTGTACCTCGCGCATTTGCTGCAGGCGTCGGCGCAGCCGTTAGAGGCGATGCGGCTCTACGCGTTCGTTAGCCAGGAGATTCAGGAAGAGACCCCGACGTACAAGGGGGTGCCGATCGACTTCTTGGGCGAGATGTTTCCCCGTCCCTTTGCGATGGAGATCGAAAACAAATGCCAGGAGTGGGGCTTGGATCCCGACTACGTTTTTGCACTCATGCGGCAAGAGAGTGCCTTCAACGCGGGGGCAATTTCTAGCGCCGACGCGCGGGGCGTGCTGCAAATTCTGCCGTCCGTGGCGCGGCAAATCGCCAAGCAGCACCGGTACCCTTACTTTCAGGATCGCTCGCTCTTTCACGTAGATGAGAATTTGAAGATGGCGCTCACCCACCTGACGGTCCTGCAGACCAAGGTGACCCATCCGTTCTTCATCGCGGCTAGCTACAATGCGGGTTATGAGCGGTTCTCGCGGTGGTGGCGGCGGTACGGAACGTATCCGCTGGATGCCTTCGTCGAAATGATTCCGGTGAACGAGACCAAAAACTACATCAAGCTGGTCACCCGTAATTATCTTCACTACCGGGCGCAGCGAAACGGCGGTTGGGTGGAGCCAGACCTCTTCCCGCTGGAAGACTTCAATCCCGGCTCGCCGCAACACGCCGCCAAACGCTAATCGTTTACTCTAGGTCGCCGGTCTCGGTGTAGATAATCTTCTTCACGCCGAAAGAGTTGAAGGACGAACCGTCCTTAAGCGATTCCGTATCGGGTGAGGCACCGAGGACTTTCAGCGTGCCTCCGTTGCTGTCGATAGCGATTTTCTGAGCCGCGGTCAGCGGGTTCAGCGTTAGCACCTGATCGAAGTTCGGCTGCTTCGTGATGACGTGCGCGGCAAAGTGCTCACGGCCTTCCCCGAACACTAACATTGCGATCGTGTCGGGCTGCGCGGTCATCGCGTTCAATTTATTGAACACGATGACCTTCGTGGGCGTCAGCGTCGCCGTGAACAGCGGCTTACCACCCCGCTCAAAGTGACCCCGGTAGACCACCGCCTTAAACGGCTTCAACCCTTGGATCACGTCGGGCAATACAAACTTCTCCGGTTCGATCGTGTAGACGGGTTCATTCGGATTCTGCGCCATATCGTCTTTCAAGGCCGCTTCGTCCTTACCCAGCGAAACCTTCACAATCGCCTGGTAGTCATGCGGACGGTGGTACATCGGCAGATGGCTCACGTAGATTTGAGTCCCCCCGAAAATCAGCATCCCGTGCACCGACGCGGGATCTGCGGCACCCGCACTCAAACCAAATACCCCAAGGACAACCATCAACAGCTTCTTCATCATGACCAGACTTCCTTTCGTTCAGGTTCATAACTCCTTTTTATAGAAACCTAAGTCCAGAAGGAAATTCGAAGAATTGATTCCGGTATTAGAAAAAGTGGAGTTGGAGTTTTTAGTTAGTCCGGCCGGAGGGAGGGTAATCCCGCCCCGGTCAACTATCTCAGGCAGACACGCGGAATACATTTCAGGGCACCGTGAGCGACGTAAAATGTCACTGCAGGCTCAAGACACTGGTCACCTGCTAGTCGTAGACAGCTGGAAAACATAGCTTTCCTCACACGTTGGATTTTAAAACCGCTGGCACCGACCTTGCTCCAGTACATGGCAACGCCGGTCCACCGTTGGGGCCGGGTTGTAGTGGACACGTAGAGCTGGAGTTGAGGATGCTGAAGCTGGGGGCCAAAGAGTTCAAAATCGCGAAATTCGCGGGATTCTCTTTTCTGATTTCTCTCACTGCCTGGGCCAAACCGGCCCTCAAACAACGGTACGAGCAGTTGCAGTATCCGGCTCTCCCTTCGGAGATCTCGGAACGTGCGACCTCGACCGCTCGGGGCGTGAAAAAGGTTTCTCCCGTCGTGAAAACCGACGGCGCGATCGCCAAAGACTGGGCTCTTTCGGCGATTGGTTTCTTCGATTTGCTTTCTCCTTCGTTTTCGATGACCCGCGTAGGCGCCGCCGAATGTGGTACGCCGATTACGGTCGCGGTGGTGGACACCGGTATCGACTACACCCACCCCGACTTGAAGGACCTCGTCTGGACCAATTCCGGTGAGTCGGGTCCGTGGGAACCGCCCGTAGAACTTCGTTCGCAGATCACATGCCGCGATAAGAGCTGCAATGGTATCGACGACGACAAGAACGGTTTTATCGATGACGTTGTCGGCTGGGATTTCGTACACGACGTGCCGCTTCCGTATGACAATCACGGACACGGCACTCACATCGCAGGGATCGTCGCTTCAACGGCGAATGCCGGCCTCGCGCCGGGAACTAACTGTCAGCGCGTTCAGATCATGCCGCTGAAGTATTACGACAACTCAGGGGCCGGTTTTAACAATTTAGCGAACACGGTCCGTGCGATTCAGTACGCGGTGAAGGCCGGTGCGGACATCATCAACTATAGCGGCGGCGGATCAGATCCGGCGGCCTCCGAGCGCGCGGCGATCGAAGACGCCCACAAGAAGGGCATCCTTTTCATCGCGGCGGCCGGTAATGATGGTCACAGCAACGACCAGATCCCTTACTATCCGGCGAGCTACGGCCTGGAGAACATCATCGGCGTGGCTTCGCTCAATAAACAGAATCAGTTGCTACCGAGTAGCAACTTCGGAAAAACGGTTCAGGTGGCGGCCCCGGGCCTTTCCATCCTGTCGACCCTTCCAGAAGGTAAGTTCGGTACGATGTCGGGTACGTCGCAGGCCACGGCCTTCGTTACCGGCACCGCGGCTCTGCTGGCTAGCCAGATGAAGAGTAAATCGGGCGACGATTATAAGCAGGTTCGCGCCTGGATCCTCGACGGCGTAAAGCCGCTCAAGGGTAACGAGAAGAACACGCTGTTGTCGGCCGGCATTCTGTCGCTGCCGAAAACGATTCTCGCCCAGCGCGATAGTCTGAAGAAGGCTCCGAAAGTGGTTCCGCCCTTGGCCGCGAGCCAGGACCTAGCCGCCCGCCCAGCCTTCCAGCCCAAAAAGAATTACCGCTAACGAACCAACGCCAACGAAAAAGGAGTCCCTCCTTTTCTGACGGCTGGTTCCTGGGGGCGTCCAAATTGGGACCGGCTTTGCCGGGTCGCTTCGCTTTCGCGCTCAAATTCCGGTAAATTTCTCCCAAATCCGAAGCGCCATTCTGGCCCCGTGGTACCATTATGGGACGACGAAAAATAATCAGAAATTAAATACTTAGCTGCTTGCTGCCCGGCATTAGGCCGTGCTACTCCTTTCCGCGCTTTCAAGATGTGGGAGGAAGCATGGCCACTAAGTTTTTTACCGGTCTTTTGGTTCTGGTTTCGATTCTCCACGCCGCCCCGCTTCGGGCCGACGACGAAGCTCGAATCTTCGAATCCTACTCGGCGATC
>JAYUBV010000476.1:0-1266 GCA_043740655.1 Pseudomonadota bacterium
CATCGTGCCGTTCGCCCGTCCCGGTACCAACGAGATGGCGGAAAAGTTGCGGCCGTTTTTGCCGGGCTGTCGCACCCTGATCCTCGCGCGGCACGGCGCCCTGGCGTGGGGTGAATCGTTGAGTGAAGCGTATAACGGTTTGGAACGCATCGAACACTCCGCGCAGATCCTGATGAACGCGGTCGCATTGGCGGGGGGACTAAAGGCGCTCCTTCCGCTGGGTCCGGAAGAGTTAAAATGGCTCCGCGAGAAACGTCGCGAGCTGGGGGAAAGAACCTTATGAAAGCCATGACCTCGTCGGCGCTACGCTACGACGGAAAAACGTTAACCGTACTCGATCAGCGGCAGTTGCCGCTGAAGGAAGCCTGGATCGAGGTGACTTCCGTGGACCACATGGTCCAGCTGATTAAGCAGCTCAGCGTGCGCGGGGCTCCGCTCATCGGCGTTGCCGCCGCCCTATCCCTGGGCCAGTTCGCGGAGCTAGACGGAGATCCCGAACGCGTGCGAGCCTCGGCCATCAAGCTACGAAGCGCGCGACCGACCGCGGTTAATCTGATGCATGCGATCGATCGCCTACTAAACGACGTTCCGGCGGTACCGAAGGTTGCCGAGCAGATCTTCGAAGAGGACGTGCGGCTCTGTTCCCAGATCGCCGAACACGGCGCTTCGCTCGTCGAAAGCGGTGAGTCGTTACTCACCCACTGCAACGCGGGATCCCTGGCTACGGCCGGTGTGGGCACCGCCCTAGGAATTATCTGGAAAGCGGCTCAGCAGGGGAAAAAGCTCCACGTGTTTGTTGACGAAACACGGCCGCTATTTCAGGGGGCGCGCCTCACCACCTGGGAACTGGCCAAATGGAAGATTCCGCACACGTTAATTTGCGACAACATGGCCGCGGCGCTGATGCGGCAGGGGAAGATCGATAAGATTTTTGTGGGGGCCGATCGCATTGCGGCCAGCGGTGACTTCGCCAACAAGATCGGAACTTATTCCGTAGCGGTGAACGCGCACTTTCACGAAATTCCTTTCTACGTGGCGGCGCCGTCCACCACCGTGGACTTTGATTGCCCCGGGGGAGAAGCTATTCCCGTCGAAACGCGGGCGGGGACCGAGGTGCAGGGATACGGCGGCGAGCTGTGGTGCACTCCGAACACGGCGACATTCAACCCCGCGTTCGACATCACACCGGGCCGCCTCGTGACCAAATTCATTTTGGAAAAGGGTATTTTCGGCGCCACGGAGCTAACGCGTTCGCGCGCTTAAACC
>JAYUBV010000477.1:0-1264 GCA_043740655.1 Pseudomonadota bacterium
GCCTCGCACGTGGTGGCTTCCTCCGGCGGAAACAGCCAGGGGGCCAAGATTTTGGGTTACGCCTTCCGCAACTGCCCCTCGATTGCGCGCGACGTCGCCACGCTGCGCCCGTACCAAACCACCACCGGTGGCGCTCCCGAGTATGAGGTCGGGCTCACGTGGGCCAGCGGCCTGTACCAGCTGCGCAGCGAGCTGCCGTCCTTTAAGGATGGCGATCTCTTGGCGCTCAAGAGCCAGTTTTTCATGAATCCCAATCCTGGATACATCGACGCGGTTGAAGCGCTGGTGAAGGCCGACGAGAGTTTGAACGCCGGGGCCCACGTAACCCGCATTCGCACGTTGTTCTACACGACGCTAAAATTTGTGAACGGTGGGGACAGTCCATTTCGTAGCGCTAGCTCAAACGTGGCGGAAGTCGGTTTTCGTAGCTGCACCAGCGTCGGGACGCCGAATGCGGCGGGTGGGCTGCCCAACGCATGGTTAAGCCTAAGTGCATTGGTGACCTGGTTGATCGGTACGATAGGCCTGGGAAGGATTAGTTCTAAGAAAGGCCGTTCGTGAAGCTTTCGAAATTATTGCTGGCGGTGCTCGTTGTCGCTAGCGCGGCCTGCGCGGAAGAGCCCGGCACCGCCGCGCACTTCACCCGATCCTGCCTGGTGTACTCCGAGCCTTCCTTACGCGCGACCAAGGTTTGTCAGAAGCACCCGGGCGACAAGATCAACTACAGCGACTCCGCTCCAGGTGGCTTCGTTCAGGTCGAGATGGACGACTGCGCCGGGTACGCTCCCGACACGTGCGTGGCCGGCCCCATCGTTACCGAAAAGACCGGCGTGCGGAAAGATCCGCCCTACCGGCGTTATAAATTCCGCATGGGTGTTTCGAGTACTGTCGACGGTACATTGGGATCGGTAAGCGGCGGCGCGGATATGTCGCGCGGCAGTGGCTACGGATTTGCCGTGCGCTTCGACATCGCCCTGAATCAGCGCTTCTACCTGGCGGTGATCCCGCAGTACCAGGTGCTGGGGCTTACCCGCAGTCTGGCCCCGGCGGGTGGGGCGCTCGTCGACCCCTCGGTCTCCGAATTTACCCAGCGCGTGAGCTACCTGGGCGGCTCGTTCCTGTTCGGCGTGGTCGTGCACCGCAAGTTCTACGACGCTAACCCCATTACCGAGCCCGAAATTACGCTAGAAGGCGGCTTCCAGTACCTGCTTCCGCAGTCCGGTCGGCAGATGGATTCCACGGGCGGTTCCACGACCTTTACCGC
>JAYUBV010000478.1:0-4452 GCA_043740655.1 Pseudomonadota bacterium
GAAAACTCCACGATCGCCTGCTCGCGGGTGGCCGCGGCGCCGACTAAGCCGGTACCCGATCCTAACGCGCCGACGTCTAGCTGTAGCGCCCGCCAGGTGCGGGGAATTTCGGGGTAGGCCCCGTGCACGTACGCATCCACGAAGCCCTGCACTGTCTCGTGCGTGCCGATACCGCCCTTGCCGTAAACGGCGATGCTACCGCCACCTTCTTGAGCGGCAGCGGGACGCAGTTTGTTATTGATGAAATTTTCCTGCCCCGGGAGAAGTTTTTGCGGAGTGGCGTTACGGCGTGATTCGGCCGCCATATCGCGGAAGAGGTGCTTCACCTCATTGATCGGATCCAAGATCGCATTCATGGGATCCTTCAGCATCGCGGGGCGTCCGCTCTGCCGGGAGGCCTCGATGTCGAACCGGTCAAGGTCGAGCTGCCGTTCCGTTCCGGCCACCGAGAGGATGCCGTCGACCACCTTGGCGGTCGCGTCCTGACTTTTGAAACCGAAACGTACCATCTCTCCGTCTTCCCGAATGAGAAACATCTCGCCATCGCCGTTGCCCTCCTTCGTATTGAAAATCTTGAGCAACGTGTAGCTCTTACCCTTGTAACTCAAGGTGCTGGCGGCGGTGAGGAAACCATTTTCCGAGTCGGCAATCGCCCTATCGTACTCGGCCGCAATCGGGTGCTCCTTGCCGGCCGCGTCTTTGAAAACTAGACGATTGTCCTTGGCTAAGATCTTTTCGGAACGCCCGGCCTCCACCGCGGGAGGGGGAGGGGCCACCGCTACCGTGCCGGGCTGGACTGCCACCGTGCCACTGCCGCCGGCGACCGAGACATTCGCCCGTAAGAAAGCTTCGCGGGCGTCGCGGAACACGCCCAGGGAGACGGCGTTACCACCCGGCTTCGCTTCGGGGGAACGGGCGCCCGTGCGCAGATCAAAATTTTTCTGGGCGGCATCCGTAGGCACGACGCTGGCGGCATTCCAATCCACGACCGCCTCCCGATTCAAGACGTTAGTTCCCGGCATGGCGATTGCGGCAAGCGGAGGCAGCTTTCCCTGTTCGCGCGTGGGCACAGGATTGGGGCTGAGGAATACTTTGGTCGTGCCCGTCCCCTTGTCGAACGAGGCGCCGAGGATGAGCTTTTCACCCGCCTTGGTCGTCCCGAAGGTGGCATTTTTAAACGTATCGACGGGGTAGTTGACGACGGTACCGTCGGGAAAGATGGCCAGCGTGGATTTTCCGTTCGGCGTCTGTAAGGATTCATTCGCCACGGTTACCAACACCGGTTCACCGGCGGCCCCTTTGCGCACGTCGATTCCATTGGCCACGTTGTCCAGCGTTCCCCCCTGCGGAGGCGTAGATAAGCCGTGAACCTTGGCGTCGCCGTAGTGTTTTACCCCTCGGGCGTCGTGATTCTCCGGCATATAGAAGATGCCCGCGGTCCCGGCACCCCAGCTGATGCGTACCTCCGCGCCGTTTTCGAATCGGACGATGGTGTCGGCGGCCCGAGCCTCACCGAGAAGAAAAAGGGAGAAAAACAGGACGGTGGCACGGAGCATCACGCGGTTTTTCATATAGTTACTTATTCTACTTCACTGCACGTCGTGAGCGCGAGTGTACACCCGCAGTGGGCGTAGAACTTTTCGACTCACCTCCCCGCAAGTGGCTCGATTGTGAAGGGCGCAGTAAAACCACGCGAGCAGTTTTGGTCACTTACCTCGACCGGCGCGGGGGGTACGTCTCTTGCTTTCATAGGGAATGGGCGAAAGTCTGCAAAGTGGTCGGGGGGCCGCTACTTAAAATGCGCAAGTCGGTTTACATCGCGCTCATATGCTTTTTGCCCGCACTAGGGCTAGCCGAAACGGGAGTTCCGCCGGCGCCGAAGGGCATGTGCAGCGTACCGATGCAGCGACTTGCATCTAGCCAACGCCAACGAAGCAACATGGCCACCCTGCTCGAATGGACAAATAACCTTCACGAAAGTTTTTTGACACCCGACGCCCTCCTGAGATCGCGCGCCTACGACTGGGCGATTGGCGACCTCTACTTAGAAGGTGTCTCCGGCAGTAATGGCGTCGCGGAGATCAACAAGGATCCTCACGAAGCCGCGGAGCGAGTGGTGTCGCTTATGGAGGTCATGTTCGACGACAGCTTTTACCGCGCGGCGGGTGGCGAAAATCTAGTCGACGCCCAGGCCGCCCACCTAGAGCTGAAACGCCGATTACAAATTTTGGGAATGAAGGAAGCCGAATTTTTCCGCCGGGCGCGCGAACTCGAAGTTCTACGCCGCGATGGGGGAGTACACGAGCTGGTGACGACGTTAATCGCCGAAACCCTTCCGGAGTACGCAACGATCGCCTTGGCCAGGGAAAAGTCCCGGCGCTGGAGCGAGCTGGCGGGCACGCTGGGAAGATTAACCGGCCTGTCGTGGTCCAACGCGTTTATCGGCAGCATGAGCGCGGGCATGCAAAACCGCGGCTTCAGCTCACGTTTGAAAAGGGAACTAGAGCCGGGCGGTCGAATGGCGCAGATTGCCGCTGATTTCGAAGCCCAACACCGCTTGGTGGCGCCCAAGGAACACGAGGGACCGCCCCCCGATCTCAATCGCGATTTTCCGGCCTTGCGAGCCCAGGTCGAAAAGTTTGATTTGGAGCAAATCGATGAGCTCTCCGACGCTTTTTCCGGCGACTTCGACAAAATCTCCGCACGCGTTCGTTGGGTCGGCAAGGAGCTAGAGCAACGGCTCGACCTGAAGACCTTGGGCGCGGCGACCAAGGAACTCCGGGATCGCTACCGTGCCAATCCCAAACTGCCCCAGGGTGAAGTGACCGAGGCCTTGCTCGCGCCCATGGATGCGTCGTTAGCCAAGCTGAAGGAGTACTCCGACGACTACCAACGCTTGACCGCGCTGGTGAACGAATACGAAACCCTCGTGCAGCGCGCGTTGACCCGCGGAGATGAGACGATCGCTTTCCATAAATCCGAGATTGGTCGGCTAATCGAAAAGTCGCCCGATTCCCCCGAAATTCTCGATCACGACGACAAAATCAAAAGGATCGAGCTCGCGAAAAGCTTGTGGAAGAGCCACTGGGATCTGGCCCTCCCCTCACTTTGGGTAACCGTGGAGACGAATAACAAAGTCATGACGGGCGGCCGGGAGCTTCTTTCGCTCACCTCGCGACAGCTCCACAAAGAAACCAACGGTAAGCCGTACCTTAGTCCGGTTACGGGTGGAATAATGACGGTCGTGAACAATCTTCACAAAGTGGCGGGGGGCGACGAATGAGAGCCCTAACGCTGCTACTGCTGCTCGCCTTGATTCCCTCCTTTGCGCCCGCGGAAACGCCTGCACGCGGCGGAGTCCTCGAAGCTACGCTACGGGCTGCGGCCGCCGCGGATAAGGTGTCAACGCGCAACGAAATTTTAATGAAATACCTCAAGCAAAATGAATCGGTGCTCACCATCGACGAAATGGTTAAACACCTGCTTCCCGCATTTTCACAGACTGCACGGGCCGGCGCCGCCCGGGTCTACTACGGTCATCATAAAAACTCGTTCACTCCAGCGATGGCCCTCGCGCTCGTCAAAGGTTTAGAAGACTCGATGAAGGCGCACGACGAATTTCTGGCGGGGTTTGCGGGCGATAAGAGTGGCGGCCTAAAGGCCGGGGAACTTGAACCGCTCCTTAAGGGCATGTTCGATCGCGATAAAAATGGAAAAATGCTCCTCCGCAACTACGCCGAGGGACGTAAAGGACAGTTCCCCTTGTCCGATCTCAAAATCCTCGTGGGGCTAGCGAGTAGCGACGTTTTGAAAGATGAGCTGGTAAAAGATTTCGTCAGCCTCCACCAACAGCAACTAAACGGTGCCGAATTCGATGCCGTTATCCAAATGGCTCCGTATAAGAAGAGTCGCGAAGAGCTTCATCAGCTCGCTACCGAAACACTTGCCAAAAATACCGCCGACGGCGCCAACGGCGCCCTGAAGATAGGTGAACACGTACTCGACAGTGCCGCGAAAGAAATTCTCACCGTAAAGAAATTTAATTTGGAAGGTGGAGAACGGATGGTCGTACTGACCAAGCCGAACGGGCAATCCCTTACGCTCCCTCTTAAAGCACCGAACCTGCAGCCGCGAATTTTGGTTTACGAAGCGAAGGCCGGCCCCTACAAATTTAAATTCACGCCGGACGTCGGCGTGCGACGCCTTTCGGCCGACGATATCTTACCGCTCGAAGAAATTTTTCACGGGGGCTACGCCACCCGAAAAGGGGCCGGTGAAGTTATTTCTCTCCGGCAGGCAACCGTGGCGGAGGACGAGAGCCGCGTGGTCAAACGCCAGCTTAAGATAGTCATCGAACTCTGGAATGAAAAATGGGCTTCGCAGGTCAAAGCCGACGTCCGGCGTGAATTTAAATTTGTAGGGGCCGGCCTTCGCTTCGTAAACCAAAATTCG
>JAYUBV010000479.1:0-4450 GCA_043740655.1 Pseudomonadota bacterium
AAGCCTACGTTGCCAGTTTTGTAGTCAAGGACGAGCAGGCTGCCATTGGCGAGCCGGTCCACGCGATCGATGCGGCCAGTGAACCGGACGCCCGAGATAGACCCGGGTCGGCCACCCGAGATAGACCCGGGTCGGCCACTTTCTAGCTCCAGCTCGAACGGCACTTCACGCCCTAGCACCTCCGTCTGGCCGAAGAGGGCGGTGAGTTCGGTCTCCAGGCGAGGTAAATGCGGCGCCAGCGTTTCGATCTGCTCGTGCAGAAACAGCCGCAGCGGATGTGAAGCCGTAAGCCCCGGAAATTTTTCAACGGTCAGTTCATGAAAAAGTTGCTGAGCTCGTTCGGGGGTCTTATCGCCGGCGATCCACCGATCTAATGTCGCGTGCGCCAGCGATCCGTACACCAACGCCCCCTGTTCCCAGAGCGGTTCGCGTTTTTGCAGTTTTAGCTTGCGTGAAAAAAAGTAGGCCGCGGGACACTCCTGAAACGCGTCGAGTCCGCTGGCCGACAACGTGGTGGGCGGCGTAAAATGTTGGTCCCACTGACCGCGGTACCATTTATCCGCGCGGGGTTTCACTTTGCGGCTGCCCGCGAGGGAAACGGGGGAGGCTAAGCGAAACCATGTGGTTCGGCGCGCGGCTGGTGGCGGTGGGGCGCTTAGTGAAACCGGCAGGGGCATCGGGAACCCTGAGTCCCACAACCGTTCCTTCTCCCAGGAACCCAGCGCGCTGGTACGCGGCGGCGAGCTCGACGGATTTACGAAATACAAAACGGTGGTGCCGGCCACCGGCGGATAAAGCTGCGGAGGCAGTAAAAATACTTCGGCCCGCGCCTTTTCCTCCGCGGCCGGCGCAGGCGGCATCTGCCAGCGCGGCAACTCTTGGGGTTCCAATATTCCCGATTGCGCCAAATGGTCGGTAAGCCCCGCTTCGGAAATATCGGTGGCCGTCGTGCGGGCCTCTTCGGTATCGCGAAACTTTCGCTCCACCCCTAAGCGGCGAGGCCACGGCAGCTGCCGCGATTCCCGAATCTGCCGCCACGGCGTCCACGGATTCGGGACGATCGCCTCCTCGTTGGGAAGCCAATCTTCCCGTAACGAAAGCCCTTCGCGCGCCAGCGCCAGCTTCAAAGCGAACCGATCCGGATTGCCACCCTGAAAGGCAATGCCGACCCGACCACGCCGCCGCGCCTTTTTCGCTCGGCGGGCGAGCCTTTCCCAGATTGGCGACGATACGCCTTCGAGTACGAACGGTCGACGCGGGGTTGGCAACTCGTCGTCCAAACTATCTAACGTCGTCACGCGCACCGGCACCGGTGCGGCGCACTCGAGGAAGGCGCGTAACTTTTCTAAAAACTGGGTTGGCTGCGACAGACGCGGTACCAGTAAAATCTCCTGGGCGTCGGGCAGGTTGTACTCCGCGGGGTTCGCTACGAATCGCGAAAACGCTTCCGCCAGCTCACCGAACTGCTCCCGGTAATGGCTTCTAAAACGGTTCAAACGCCGGAGCGTCTTTTCGGAAAGGTGCGAGAGAAAAAAATCCCGCTCTTCATCGGTCTCTAGGTGCGCTTCGTCCACTTCGCGAAAAGTCTCCCACCACAAACGGGGATCCTCTTTGGCTTCAAGCTCGATGGCGGTCCCGAAGGCTTTTATCCTTTCGGCGGTAATTTCTGGCAAATGCAGCAGTGCGCGGGTCTCGAGGAAAATCGCCGACTCGCCGGTGACTTTTACGAGTTCCGGAACCAACCATGCCGAGGCGGCGAATGGCTCGTATAGCACGAGGCGGTTTTTCAATGGACCCCGCCGGGGTATGAAGACAACGAGGAAGTAAAATCCAGCATGGGGGACCGATGGTAAGGCTACTCGTTGGCGTGGGGCAAGTGACACTTCTGTTGCGGCAGGCAAAAACGCTGAAAGAAAAGCGGAACGTGACGCACGGTTTAACGCAGAAGCTAAAAAATCGCGGCTTCACCGTAACGGAGTGCGGATTCCGTGACGACGCGCGCACCGTGGTGCTTGGCTTCGCCTACGTGGGGGACGAGGTCGGCGAGATTGAAGTGGCCTTCGACAAAATCCTCCCCCTCTTCTTTAACGAGTACGAAATCGTCGACAAGAAACGCGAGATCATCGATGCGTTCGCAGGCGATGAGTTCGACGTGGAAGGTGCCCTGGAAAACGACCCGCGGGAACCGTATTAGGCGCATTTCGCCATCATTCCGCCCAATCACAGTGATTAGATAAAGTGATTGGCCGTTCTCGCCACGGGGACCATTATTCTTCTGGGCGGAGGAATTGATGAAAACTTTCTTGGGTCTATTGTTTCTAAGCCCGGTCCTGGCCGTTGCGGCCGATGTTAGTTACACGGTGAGGGTTGCGAACCTAAAGGTGGATACGTCGAAGCTTGAGTGCCGCGAGATCACGTTTGGATTTAGCGGCGAGCTGAAGGCGGCGAGCTGAAGGCGGCGAGCGTGAACCTCGCGAACACGGCGCTTTCCGATCCGCGAGTCTTGCTGACTTCCCATTCCACGAACGACGCTTACTGGAGCTTGCGACTGCCCGAGGGAGCGTGCGGACAGATCGAGGAGCTGAAAAAGACGCCGAGCATGATTGGTACCTCCCCCAAAATCGCTTGTCGCGCATGTGACCAGTCATGACTCCTTTACCAACGGAGCGGACAAGGAATACCGCGATTCCCCGGCGGAGCTATTAAAACAGCAGCCCGAAACTCAGTCCCACTAGAGCGGAGAACTGATTGAAGCCGAAGTTCAGGTTGGCGCCTTCCACTTTGGTCAGGTAGAGGCCTCCCCCCATCAGGCTCATGTTGAAGCTTTTGCCGAATACCCAACGGTTGCCTAGGCCGAACTTCACGGTGAAGGAGCCGATCTTTTCGGTGATGGGATTACCCAAATCATCGTTCGCTTTACCCGTAACCGAGTAGTACCCCACCCCTAAAAAGAAAAAAAGCCGGCGGTACATTTCCTTGAAGTAATAGTTCATGAAAATGTCGACGCCGATAATTGAGAGCTGTTTACCCGACGTCGCGTAGAACGGCTCGATGCCGAAGCTGGTCTTAGAGGCAATTTTGAATTCGATGGTGAGCGGAATCAGAAAATAGGTCGCCGGTGCAAAAATGGTGACGCCCGTCGAAATATTAAGCTTTTGCAGCACGGGGGGCTTGGCCCCCGCGGTTGCCCCTTTAACGTCTTCCGTTTTGTTGCCTTCGGCGAGATTAAATTTGTCGTTGGCGCGAAGCAAGATCCGCTCGTCGGCGTTAAATTTTGTTACGCCCCTCATAAGCCGTAGCTCGACGCTATTAGCGTCGGACGAGATCACTGAGCCGCAAGCTATCGCTTTACGGTTGCGGTAAACGCACGTGCCGTCGCCTGGAGAAAATGGACCCGGCTCCGCCGTGAAGCGAAGGATGAGCCGATTTCCAGACGAGCTTTTAACGGCGACCTTGTAGATCGCTTCCCCCGCCGCCGCGGCCGAGGTTAGGGCGGACGCAAACAACCCCCACAGTGTGGCGACGGTGGGGACCAGATGCCGTAGTCGATGCTGTTTCACCCAATGACCTCTTTAAAATCCGGGTTTCTCTTTTGCTGAAGACTGTGGAGATGCTCCTGGCGAACCGCGTTGATGATTGCCTCGAGTTCTTTAAACTCGTCCCCCTTGCGCAGGCGGAAATCGCGCGTCCAATCGCCCCGGCTGAAGAGCCACAGGTGACGTTGAATCGCGAACAGCGGCCCGGTCAGGCGGCGGCAAACGTAGAGCGAGATGCCGAACAAGATCGTGACCGAGAAGAGAAACAGTAAGAAGAGCGACGTCTCCAAAAAACGTTGCTCGCGGCGTACGATCTCAACCACCTGAGCGGACACGCCGAGCTCATCGCCCATGAAGAGGTTGTAGTTTCGCTGGATGAACCAGGCCATGACGAAGATCATCACTAAAGCCGTCAGACCTCCGGCCAGCGTCATCAAAATCGTGTATTTCAGCTGCACCGGTAGCGATCGAAAACGTCGGTCGGGTAGGCTAGCGGGATTCAGGCGTGCGGGCATATGCCTTTAATTTTACCAGGGAATTTAAAAAGCGGTCAGACGGTCTCTGACGCGATGAGTAGCTTGGACAACTCCCGCAAATCTTCAAGCCCCGCCAGTGCGTGGGGGCGGCGCGGCAAACTGACCGTGGGCAACGGCATGAACCGCTCTTCAAAACGTTGGCACCAAAGCCGGTGAGCCTCCGCAAGCTTTGCTCGGTGAATCAACCAGCCCCGCCACTCCGACTTGGCTGGCTCGGCAAATCCGTCGACGGTCGTGGGAAGGGGCGGCATTTGTGTTTCCACCTGATTCAAAAAAATGCCGCGCACCTTAATACGGAATTCGCCGAGCGCGCCGAAGAAGCCAAGCGACTCGGTGAAACGCGTCTCGTTGGGCAGACTCACTAGGAACACGTTGGTC
>JAYUBV010000480.1:0-4440 GCA_043740655.1 Pseudomonadota bacterium
CGTCCCGCGCGTCCCTCCAAATCCGTGAAGGCCATCTTGCCCGAGAAAATTTCCGAGAGGACTCGCAAGATCGGCGTGAAGTCGGAGCTTCCTCGGCGCTTACGGCCCATGGAGCCCGTGGTGGTGGCCATAGAGATTGCGGGAATGCCCGCGGCGGCGAAGTGGATCTTTCAGCCGTACGGTTTGGGCACCAAGGCGATCGCCGAACTAGATGGCCGGGCGGTTCGTCTGCACTCGCGTGCCCTACTATCGTTCGATTTGAAGTTTCCGGGGACCGTGAAGGCGCTCCGCGCTTGGAATGTGCGGGCGGTGCTCGACGGTGAGGTCACGAAGGAGACGTTTTACCTAGCGGACGTAATCTACTGGGAAGGGAAAGACGTGCGCGAATTGTCGTTTTCCCTGCGCTGGAAAATTCTAGCGGGGCTCAAGCTTCCGGCTGGGGTCCAGCTGATGCCCACCGCGAAGTCCGCCGCGAAACTCAACTGTCCGGAAGCGGTCGCCAAGCATCCCGAAGCGCCTTACCACTCGGGGCTTTCTCGCCACTGCCTACGTTTCAAAACGGAAGGCCGCACCGCGGGTAGTAGGGAAGATCTTCCGGTGATCACCCATCCGGACAAACTATTTTGGCCGAAGTTGAAAATCACCAAAGGCGATTTGGCGGGCTACTACGACGGCATCGCGGATTACATTCTGCCGCACTTGAAGAATCGCCCCCAGTCGATGCACCGGCAGCCCGACGGAATCCGCAACGATGGTTTCTTCCACAAAGACGTGCAGGGTTTTGTGCCGAAGCAGATCCAGACGGTGCGGGTCTTCTCCGGCTCGTCGGACAAGACGATCAACTACCTGCTCTGTCAGGACAAGTGGGCGCTGATGTACCTCGTCAACCTGGGCTGCATCGAGCTGAACCCGTGGTTGTCGCGCAATCCAACTCTTAAAAACCCCGATTTCGTCGTCATCGATCTCGATCCCGATGACGCCAATACTTTTGCGCAGGTGATTCAGGCGGCCAAGGAAGTGAAGAAGGTGCTCGATGCGGTGGGCGCCGAGAGCTACTGCAAAACGTCGGGGGCCAGCGGGTTGCACATTTGCGTTCCCACCGGTGGTCGCTACGGTTTTGATTTGGGGCGGGAGTTCGTCGAGCACGTGTGCCGCGTGGTGCACGAGAAGCTGCCGAAATTCACCAGCGTCGAGCGTAACCCGGCCCGTCGCAAGAACCGCATCTACCTCGACTTCCTCCAGAACCGGAGAGGCCAAACGCTGGCGGCCCCCTACTGCGTTCGTCCGCGCGAGACCCCCACCGTTTCCACCCCGCTGGAGTGGAGCGAAGTGAAGACCGGTCTCGACCCCAAGGCCTTCACTATGGAGACGACCCCCAAGCGGCTCGCTAAAAAAGGCGATTTGTGGAAACCCCTCCTCAATTCGGCCGTGGATCTTGAGGCCTGCTTCAAGAAGCTAAAGAAGCAGTTCCCCGCCGAATAAGAATAACGTTTAGCGTTAAGTTTAACGCGTTGCATGACGATAAGTTTTGTGGAGGGTAGTCATGCCCAAAGCTAGCTCGAAAGCGAAACTCAAAGTCGTAAAAAAGTCCGAGCCGAAGGCCGCGCGGAAGCCGACTTCCAAAACGGAAATCTTCAAAGGGCGCAAGAACCGCGACGGGGAAACCGCCGGTAAGCCTAGCGACGTCATCAAGCCGCCAGAGGATATCCGCGAGGCGATTGACGCCTTTCGCGATGCCCAAGCGCAGATGAAACACTTCGAGGGGGAGTCCACCGTCCAGAAGGACATCCTCAACGACTACTCACTGAAAGAATTCTCCAAGCGGGCGATGGCGGGCAAGGCCAAGTCCTTCCGCCTCGAGAGCGACGAGAACCAGGTGATGTACGTGGTGATGGACACCAGCTCCGGAATCACCGAGGACGAGGTTCAGGCTTTCGTCGACCAATGGGGCGACGACGCGGCGGAGGAGCTAATCAAACGCGATTTCGGTAGCATCCGATTCGACCCCGACGTTCTCGAAACCAACTACGAGGCCGTGGTGGAAGCGCTTCAGGTTTTGCCCAAAGACGTGCTCGAGAACCTGTTTAAATCCGGGCTCTGCAAAGCGGTTCCGGGCGCGGTGGAGAAGGCTAAGAAGTACGCCAAGAACGCCGAACAGCTGCGCGAGTTACTGCAACAGCTGAAGATGCGTAACTACATTCGCTGAGTAGCGTCATGAATTCTGAATTGCCGGTTAGGACGATCTTTCCTAAGGTGCCAGTCGAATGGGCATCGGGGCGGGACCAACTAGCATTTTCCGTAAGGACCTTTTTTCTTCCCCGGTAACTATGGCGGCTTCCCTTTTCATCAAAGCGATGCACCCCAAAGCGGAAATCCGGCCCGAGGCCGCCGCCATCGAGAAGATGTTGAAGTTGGGCTGGGTCGGCCAGTTGAAAATTCACGGCCACCGTGCGCAGATTCATGTCTCTCACGACGATAAAATAGCGCCGATCGTTTTTAATCGTCAGGGTAAGCGCCACGCCGTGGACCTTTCCCCCGCGATGGTGAAAGAGCTGCGACGTCTCTTCCGACCCGAAGACGGGTGGAACGTAGTCGATGCCGAATGGCTCAAGCCCGAGAAGAAGATCTTCGTTTTTGATTTCCTCAAAAAAGAGGACAAGTTGCTGCGGGCGATGACCTTCCCCGAGCGCTGGGCGCTATTGCCCAAGTCGTTCCTCTCGCCTCATTTTAAAGTGTTGCCGCTGATCAAAGATTTACCGTCTTGCGTCAAAGCCTTGGAAACCGAGGACGACGCGCTCGAAGGGTTGGTCTTCAAATCCTCCTCATCCACCGGCTTCTCCGACACCTCCATCGTCCGCTGCCGCAAGCGGTAAGCGCGTACACCGCGTTAAAATTACCCATCAAACGCTGTCTCAGAATGACCGAAAAGTAAGTCATGGCCAAGACTTGGGTTGGGATATCGGGATGGAGCTTCGCCCCGTGGCGGGGAAAGTTCTATCCGAAGGACCTCGTGCAGAAGCGCGAGCTCCATTTCGCCAGCCGCGCGCTCAGTTCGATTGAGATCAACGGCACGTTCTATTCGCTGCAATGGCCGTCGTCGTTTCAGACCTGGTACCAAGAAACTCCCGACGAAAACTTCTGCTTCGCGGTCAAAGCACCGCAGTTCATCACCCACGTGCTACGTTTAAAAGACTGCGAAGAGCCGCTGGCGAATTTTTTCGCCTCGGGGTTGTTACATCTCAGAGAAAAACTCGGCGTGGTGCTCTGGCAATTTCCTCCGTTCGTGATGCTAAAGGACGATCGCTTCGAAAAGTTTTTCGAGAGGTTGCCCAAGAACGGCAATCAGGCCGCCGAGCTCGCTAAGCAGCACGGCGAAAAGGTAGAAGGCCGCTCGTACACAGAAGCGCCGGCGTCGATGAAGATCCGCCACGCCTTCGAATTCCGTCACAAAAGTTTTCTGAACCCCGATTTCCAAGCCATCATGAAGGCCCACAACGTGGCATTCGTATGCGCGCACGAAGCCGCCGAAAAATCTCCCTACACCGAAGAGCCCACCGCCGATTTTATGTACGCGCGACTGCACGGCGAAGGGAAGAAGTTCGCCAAGGGCTACCCGGAACGGGAAGTGGCCGCATGGGCCAAGCGGATGGATTCCTGGAGGAAGCAGGGGCTCGACAGTTTCGTGTACCTGAGCAACGAGGCGAAGGAGTACGCGCCCGCCAGTGCGATTAAATTGCTCAAACGGCTCGGCGACGGAAAGAAAGTTCCCGCCCACCGCACGATAAATATTTCGAAAATCCGAATTAAGAAGACCAAGCAGACAAAAAAGGTTGCGTAATATGTGGATGCCGAAAAGACTCGAGTCCCTCGAAGACGCTAAGCTGGAACCTCAATGGGTCGAGGACGTCATTTTAAAAATTTTGAACTCCCAAGGGACCACCCGCGGCGGAAAATTGCCAGAGATTCTGCGGCTCCCCTACGCGCTAATCGAACCCGTCCTTCAGGGGCTACGCGATAAAGATTTGATCGGCACCGCGGGCGGTGGTTCGGGGATCGGCGGTAACGCCGGCTTGAACTTTGGCCTCACCGAAAAGGGCATCAACAACGCCGCGACCATCGCGCGTCGTTCGCCGTACTTTGGTCCGGCTCCGGTCGAGCTGAACGACTACATCGAGGCGTGCGCCGCACAAAAGTTCAACACCAAGCTGATTCGCAAGCAGCACCTGGATCGCGCGTTCTCCGACATCATGATTAGCCCCGACTACGTGAACACACTGGGCCCCGCCATCAACTCGGGCGGCCCGATCTTTCTGTACGGCAAGCCGGGGAACGGTAAGACGACGATGTCGGAGCGTATCGCGCGTTTGTACCGTCAGGGCATCTTCGTGCCGCACGCCATTCAGATTAACGGCGAGATCATTTCGGTGTTTGATCCCAAGG
>JAYUBV010000481.1:0-4420 GCA_043740655.1 Pseudomonadota bacterium
AACCCTATTGTTTCCCCAGCGACGAGGATTCGAACACGAACGGGTAGTCCACCGGGACGATCACTCCGCCCTGCGGTTTGGGGAAGGTCCAGGTTTTCACTTCGGTGAGGATGCAGTCTTTGACCGCTTGGTTTTTGAGAGTGTCCTCGATTAGGCTCGACGACAAAACATTGCCTTGCGGATCGATCTCGAAGTGGACGGTTACCTTGCCGGACAGCTGGGGAATGAAATTGAGCTGGCGTTCGTAGCAGAGGCGAATCCGATCTTTACGCTGGCGCACGACGTGTTCGATCATCTCGCGCTCCAGACCTCCCCCTAACGGCGTGGTGTCTCGCGCGCGCGCGGGAGTGACCTTCAACGAACTGCCGAGGCTTCCGCCGAGTCCCGACTTGCCTAAGCCCCCGAACCCTCCGGTGCCTTTGCCCTCCGCGCGTCCAATGCCAACCGAGGTTCCACCGGCGCCTTTCTTGACGCCTTCGAGAGAAAATCCGCCCGTGCCCTTTTGTTCGATGGGCGCGATGTAGGCGCCCTTAGGCACCGGCTTATCCGAGCCCGCGCCTTCGCTCTTGGTGTCGATGGCGGTCAGCCCTTCGACCACGTTTTGAATAGAATTGGAATCGAACGACGCCAAATCGTCTTCGGCGGTTTGCGCTTTCGCGACCGCGCGCATAACCGGGACACCCGCCCGGGCCTTGGCCGGTTTCTGCGGAAGAGCCAGAGTGGCTTTGCCCGCGGCCCCCTTTTCGGCGCCCCCGTCGGCAGTTTTCTTCGGTCCCAACGCCGCCGGTTTTGCCGCCACGGGTTTCACCGGGGCCGCCACGCTCGGGGGCGGAAGGGCCCCGGGCCGCACCATGGCGATCGGCGGGCGGGCCTTGGGTGGTAGTAACTCGACGACGCGTTCCGGCTCGGCAAGTTTGGTAGGCGGCGGTGCAAAGTTCGATTGCAGCAGCACGAGTAACGGCGCTGCAATCAACATTAGCAGCACGAAGAACGCGCCTTTGCTCTTATCGAGGCGGAAGGACCTAGGCAGTCGCTTCGCGGGTTTCGTCCAGTCGAGGTAGAAGGTGACGTAGCCAATCGTTAGCTCGGCCGTTTCCGGTTCGTGCAGCATGAACTCGTACAGCCCTTCTTTATTTGGTTGGGCGTACTCGTTGCGCGCATTTCCACTGAGCGAGAAGACCCCTTTTTTAAGCCGGACATGCCCCTTCACCACATCGTGCACGCGGATGGTCGCGGTATTGGGGGAGGTGACCTTGATTAAATCGAGCTTGGTGATCGGGCAGTCTTTGCCCAAGTTAAGGTGGAAGGTGTTTTCCTTCGCGCGGCCGACGGAAATCGTTTCGTTGGGGCCGCACAGAACCGTATCGTAAAGTACGTCCCCCCACGAAACGAGGAGGCGCAAGGATGTGGACGCTGCCGGCATCGAGCTCTTTTATTGGTGGGGATTAGTTAGAAGGAGAGGGCGGAGTCGATAATTTCCCGATTGAAGTCCTCGGGAACGTCGACCACTTGGTCGGCGCGAAGCCCTTTCCTCTTATAAATATAGCTTAAATCGGGCTTCTTGAGTTGACCCTTGAGCTTAAGGCCAGAGAATCTCTGCGTGGCGACGCGACGTGTTGGGTTCGCCTCCCGTTCGGGAGCCGTGCGGGCCAAGGGTTTCGCCTTTGGCTGGGGCCGCGCGTAGACCAGGTTGCCGCAGAGCAAAAGGAGGCAGAGGAGTTTTAACCCGGTGGCCATTATTGTGCCCTCGTCAGTTCGCGCGCCAGCATCTCGGCATCGTCGTTACCGCGTAAGGCGCCCTGTTCCAGTGATCGTTTGAGCGCCGAACGGGCGAGTTCGTAACGGCGCTGTCGACCGTAGTACATCACGTTGCCTAGCTGAGCCTGCGGCCACCCCAACTGCGACGCTTTGTCGAAGAGGGCCACCGCTTCATCCGCGGCCCCGCGCGAAAACGCGGCGTAACCCAGCACTCCGTATGGCATACCCAGCTTCGCGTAGCGGCGCAGCGTTTCTTCCGCGGTCAGCTCCGCCAGGCCCCAGCGTTTGGTCAGGAACCGTTGCGCGGTAAGCGACTGCCACGACTCTTCGGTGGCTTTGCCGTCGTAGTGCGTTTCGAGAATTTCTTTTTCGGAAAGCGTAGGGGATACGCCGAGCAGCACGCGCGGATCGCCGAGCCGTTCGAGTAGCCCCGCCCACTTCTCGGCCTCGCCCTTGGCGAGCGGAGCAAATTGGCGGCGGACGGCATCGTACACGGTGCCGGAATGTAGAACGGCCTGCGCTTCGTCGAGGCAGGTTTTAGCCAGTTCGTTCGTTTTCTGGGTGACCGGTAGGGCAATCTTCACCAGACTTTCCTTTGCTTTGTCGTTCAGACTTTGGCCCAGGCGCAGAATCTTAGACGCGAAACTTTGGTACAGCAGCGGCAGCGAGCAGCCAGCCTCCGCGCGGTGGAAGGTAGTGGCCTCTGGCGTCTTCGAGAAATCGACGTAATCCTTCACGAGCGCCGCGAGCTCCTTTCCGCCGGCGGCGATCCTTTCCGTGGGCTTCTTACCCTTGGGCAGATCGCGTTTCTCATAGCCGGCGCGGGCGGCGACGAGGCGATCCCACGTGGAGGACTGGGCGATGTCGCGACGACCGCCGGGTTTTTGCTTCTCGAGCCATTCGGCCACCTGCTGGCGCTGGACGGGATTGTTCTTAGCCTCGGCCAGTAGCTCGTTCATCAGCTTTAGTCCATCGGCGCGGTGGCCGACGGCGAAGGTGATGCGGGCGAAATTCCACTTCGCCTGTAGAGAAAGATCTTTTTCTTTAGCCGCCGCCGGAAGGTCTAAGTAACGGCGCCACAGGCGCTGGGCCTTCTCAAAATCTCCGGCCTCCTGGTAGAGCACCGCTCCGAGCGATGTCCACGAGCTTAACTCCGGCGCGGGTTTGGCTTGGGCTAGGTAAAGGTCGAGCAGGCGGGCAGCGTCCTTCTTACGTCCCTCTTTGTCGTAGATGGCGAAGGCGCGGAAGGCGGCCTTGTCGCGCAATGTAGGGTGACGCGGATCTGCGGCCAAGGCTTCAAACTTCTGCGCCGCTTCGGTTTTCTCACCCAAAGATTCCGCCCAAAAGAACATTGCCTCGCCCCGTAACGTAACGAGGTCATCGCGGCGCGCGGCGAATTTATCGTCGGCTAACTTAATGTCGCACCAGGCGACGGTCTTGCCCCAGTCTTTACGCTGAAGGTGCGCTACCTTCAAATCTTGGAATGCCTTCGCCGCGACGTTGTCTCCGGCCTTGTCCGCCAGCAGCGCTTCGCTCTCGGCGAAGCCTTGGTCGACCTTGTCGTATTTGTAAAAGATCGACGGGCGCAGAGACGCTACGATGCGAGAGTTCGGGTTTTTCGCGTAGAGCGTGCGGTATTCGGCGGATAACGACAGCAAAGTTTCTGCATCCGGCCCCATGCCGCCCGTGGCCGGCGTTTTGGATTCGTTCCGTTCCAGCGCGAATAGAAGATTGCGGAGCGCCTGTTCCTTCAGCGGCTCCTTCAACGTTCCCTTGTGCTGGTCCCAATGCGTTTTTAGTTCGGCGATCGCATCGGCGTAGCGCTGCCGGTTTAGTAGCAAGAGACCCAGCTCGTAACGCACCGGTTGCGAGGCGGGCACTGACCCGAAAAATTTAAGGTAGTACTTGTCGACCGCCTCTAGTCGATTGAGCGTGGTGGTAAGCGTGGCCTTCTGTTCTTCAAAGTGTTGGCCCATCGCGATTTCCCGCAGACGGTACTCGATCTCTTCCTTGCCGTCGTCAGTATATGCCTTTGCGGGAAGGGGGGAGGCGCCGAGTTCTTGCTCTAGTTCGGCCCAGTGGCGCGTGCGGTAAAAGTCGTAAAAGAGGTGCGATTGCAACGCGACCCGGTCAGAGTCGGTGGTGCTTTCCCCGTATAGTCGGCGGTAGATTTTTGAGGCGGCGTCAAACTGACCGTTCTTATCCAGCTCGCGCCCCAGCTCCCACAGCGTTTCGCGCTGACCGTCTTTAAAAACATGGGCAAACTCAGCTGGCGCTTTGTCTACCAATTCGTTCTCGGCGAAGATCGCCACGTAGTCACGGCGCGATTCACGGGTGAGGTTGAAGGTGGAGTTCAGCTGGCCGGTCTTTTCCGCCCAGCTAATCGCTAGCTCCAGGTTCTTCAGCGCGTGGACGGAGTCGTGGGACGAGTAGTAACTCCACGCCGATTTGTAAAAGGCGTAACCCACGATGGGAGAGTCGCCGAACGCGATGATCTTATTGAAATAGGCGATGGCGAGGTCGTATTCTCCGGTTTCGAAGTGATGATCGCCCAGGATGCGGAAGGCATCGGGGGCGTGCTCGTGTTCGGGGAACTCTTTTACATAGGTTACCAAGGTCGCAAAGCCGTCGCGTTCTCGATGGAGTTCAAGCTCCGCAAAAC
>JAYUBV010000482.1:0-4420 GCA_043740655.1 Pseudomonadota bacterium
GGTAAAGTCGAACTTCTGATCGCGGTACATCGCCTCGCCGGCGTCGATGGCGGTGTGGCCCAAAGTACCGGCCCCCCACATCGTGCCCATGTTCGTCCAGATCGGATGAGCCCCCGCGCCGCGAATGAAATAAGAACCTCGAATCGCGTTCGCTTCAATCGCGGACATCATCTGCGGCACCGACATTTTCGCACCGGCGGCCATGCGGGAAAGCATTTGCCACTCGTTCGACCCCTGTAGAACGGTCGCGGTCGTGTTTCCCGCTTGCATGGTGCGTACGGCCGCCACGGCCTCATTGGCCGCCTTGGCCGAGTATCCCGCCTTTACCGCCTGCTCGGCGGCCAGCAGGCGAGTGCCGGCGCTGATCACGTATTTACCCACCCCGCCGCCGATTCCAAAAATCGCCATCGACTTCACCGCGCCGGAGCCGGCATCGGTATAAAATCGATTGGGATCGTAAAGCCAGTTCCCCTTGGCCGGTCCGCCTTGCTGCGCGGCCGCCAGATAGCCCGCCTCCTGCATCCCATCGCTCAGGTAGTGCAGGCTTCCGGCCACCATCGCGCCGTGGGCGCCGGCATGTACGGCAACGAGTAGAGGACTCGCCGCCCCGGCGGTGAGGGCGGTCACCGTAATGGCGGCCGCGTAGGCCACGGCCGTTCCGACCATCCAAGCGTGATCGCTGCGGACACTATCAAACGTTTCGAGCCCCTGGGATTTAATCCCGGTTTCGCGCTCCAATCTAAACTGGGTAGCCAGCGCGATGGCGGGCACCGCCGATCCACCGCCCTCGAGATCGAAGGCAAGCCCCTCGTACCCTTCAAACTGTTTGATCGCCGCGTTGTACGCCATCATCTTAGTTTGAAAGTCGCTCTTGGCGCGGGCCTTATCGCCGTAAACGTCCACGGCGCTCATGCTGGTGTAGCCCCTCGTCGCCAGGACCCCGGGCGAGGTATTGGCGCCGAGCCAAACCAGAAAGTCGAGCATGTGATTTTCCGAGGCGCGCATATCCAGGAATACTTCGTGATCGCTCGTCACCGCCTTAATCGCCTCGTGGGCCTTGTGGGCATCCTCTTTGACGCTCGTCAGATCCCGAAAGACAAACTTAAGCTCGTCCCCGTCCGTTTTGACCTTCATGGTGACGTCGGGATTGATGAGCGTCATGCGCGGGCCGCCGTTGGCAAGCCAAACGCGCGATCCGGCGGTGGCCACCTGCTCGTAGAGAGCGTCCGCGTTCACATGCTTGTCCCAAACGTCCCGCTCTAGAGCCCGGCCAAACTTATCAAAGTACAAAAAGCGTCCGGCCTCGCGCAGCATTTCCTTTAGCGCGCTACTCTCCAAACTGTCCTTCGCGGGAATTTTAAAGCCCGAGAAGTCCGGTGGTACGCGCCCGAGCGCTTCACGCGTCAGGCCGTACTTATTAAGCGGTTCAAATGCTTTGGACTCGGCTAGGGCAAAGGCTTTGGCCTCGTCCAAGGCGACCTTCCAGAAGTGCTCTAGCAACCCGTTCGCGTCGCCGTAACCCTCTAGCCCCGGCGCCACGTCTTTTTGAAACGACCACCGCAACTCTTCGGGGAGACGGTCTCCCGATTGGCGAACGAGCTCCAGCGCCGCTTTGCGGGCTAAGCGACGCCAGCGGAACAGGTTGCGTAGTTTGCTCGTCTCCGCCAATACGGCCGCTTCCCCCGCCTCCCGCAAAACGCCTAGCTCACCCAGCAACTTAACCCGTTCGCGTCCCTTACTCGCTAGGCACGTCGATACCAACTGCAAAGACGAGAGTTCCCACTCCTGGATCTTGTTCTTGGCCTCTTTGGGCGAAGGGGGCGGCGGCAAGGCGGCCCGCTGCTTTTCCAAATCTGCCATGAAGGTAAGCGCGCGTCGCTCGGTGTTGCTTAACACGTCCTCCGCTTCCTTCTTTAGCCCCTGCAGCTGCGAAATTTTCGTCGCGATCTTCGCTTTTTGTTCACCGCTCAAATAGTAAACACTTTTAGAATCATTTTCCCGGTCCGCCTTCGCCGCGCGATCGAGTTTGTCGTTTAGGCCGGGAAACTGCTGGGCGATGTAAATAATTTTCGAGCGCAGCTCCCGTACCTGATATTGCATGTCGCGCAGCTCTTCCGCCTTTTTAATACCGGCAAACTCGGCCGCCGCCACTTTTCGTTTCTCTTCTAGGTATTCCGGCGGCGACGTCTCGTACGCCTTCTGCGCCACTTTCTCGCAATCCACCATCCACTCCACGAGCTTGGCCTTAGCGTCGAACCCTTTTTGGGCGCGCGCCGCCTCTTCAATCCGGCGGATGCCGAGACGTCCCTCGAGCCGCTCTTTAGTCTTACGCGTCGTTAAATCCTGTTTACCGGCAAACGGGCTTTCTTCGTGCAAAGCTTTGGCTTCCGACGACGGAAGCATCAGCTCCTGCATCTTGGTCGCCCAAGTATTCAACGCTTCTTCGGACGGAAATACTTTGTGATCTACGAGCCACGCCGGAAAGTCGTTGTTTTCCGCGGACAGACGCCTACCCCGCTCAAGGCCCGCAATCACCCGCCCCAAATCAACGAGACGGGCCTCGGCCGAGGGAACCCCCTGGCCCGCGGGCAGCGCCATGGCGGCGTTCATCTTCTCATCGAGCATCTTCTCGCCGACCTCCGCCCGCCGATCATTCCACCAGGCCGAAAGCCGCCGATCAAAAAGTTCCTGCGGCATCTCCGATCGAACGGGCGGAACCACCGGTTGATCCGTCTTCTTGGCGACGTTTAACCGTGCCTCGGACACTTCCTCGAACCATTGGTCCCGCACTTCGTCAGCGGCAAACTCGTCTAACTGTTTAGTGGGTTTGGCCCCCGAACGGAGTGCCTGCTGCACGGCTTCGTACAGGTGCTTACGATTGACCGCCTCAAGCGCCACCTTGGTTCGGGTTACCCTTGAATCCGGATCGTACACTTGCAAAAGACTACCGACCTGCGTTTCCGGGGCGAGCTGTATCGCCGAAAGGAACTCGCGCCGCTTCTGTTTGGCGAGTTCGGAGTCGTGGGCGACGAGTTGTTTAATGCGCGAACCCGGCTTGGGCTCTTCGGCCTTTCCTCCGCCAAGGTTGGAAAACAGCGAATTGAAATCGGCCCGGTCCGACTCCGACTGGCCGAGCAAATGCAAACGCTGCTCGCCGCTTAAACCAAAACCTAAACGCGGCGTGTGAAATTGCGGGTAGGTCTTTGGGGGAAGTTCCATATCGCGAACGTCTTCGACCAGGTCTTCGTCGTCCTTACGGACCCGGGCGTCGGCCCGGCCCATCTCGGCGTCCTTCATCTCGTTGTGCAAGCGGGCCTGGTCGTCTAATGCGGCAAGCTCCTTCTGTACTCGTAAAAGCGGCAGTTCATGGGCCACGAGCTCCAAACGCTTGAGCTCGTTCGCTTCCACCGCGCCCAATACGGCCGAATAAATCGGCGAGAAGCGATTGATCCCGCCCTTGGCTTTTTCTAGAGCGGAGGCCGCCTCTCCCGTCGCCTGATTGCCCATCTCTTCCATGGTGTGGAGTAGCCAGATGATCTTTTGCTTTTCCAGATCCACGCTGTCCAACTGCCCGAGGTTGACGCCTGCCAGCGCCGCCCTTTCGGCCTCCGCCGCTTTGGCGAGCGCCGCACGCAGCAGAACGACGTCGGGATCGGGAGGGGTTTGGTTCCAGCGCAAGCCGTCTATTTTTGCCACGGCTTTCATCAGGTCGTGGTTGGCATAAATTTTTGCAAGTTTAGCCAAAAGCTGCGCCCGCAGCTTTTCACGATCGGCAAGGAGCATCGTGCCGTCGCAAAGTTTGGGCGCTTGCTCCCGAATGAGTTTCGCCAATTCAGTGTCCGGTTGTGCGACCGAGAAATCCCCGGCCACGGCCTGGCAAGCCGAATCACCGATCATTTTGCGGTGGGAGGAGACCTGCCGTCTCGACGCTTCGACGAGTTTTCCGGGCCAGGGCTCTTCTACCCATTCCTTATAAAACGGAGGGCCCAAATTCAATTCCATGGCCGTCTGCGCGAACCGAGCGGCCAGGTGCCGCAAGAACGGCGGGTATTGATCGTACGCCGCGGTTACCGAAGGGGGAATGCCGTGGTAGCGGTCCACGCCGCCCCAGCGTTCCTGGGAGTCTTTTTGTCGGGTTTCGACTTTCCCTTCGAAGGTCGGCTCGAGTTTGTGACCGTCCTTCTTCAACTGCATCATCCGGTACTGGAGGGTCCGAATGCGCGTCGTCTCGCGGGCGCGCCCCTTATCGCCGTGCTCAAGCCCCGCGTGCAGCAAGGGGAGAAATTCTACCATCAGCGGACTGCCGGAAGCGTCGGCGTATTCCATCGAGGGTTTTCTCATCCAAGCGGGAGGCAATACCTCAGGCAGGGGCTTACCCCCTTTCTGATACGTTTTGTACTTGCCCGTATAGGTGGGTAAC
>JAYUBV010000483.1:0-13755 GCA_043740655.1 Pseudomonadota bacterium
CCCCCGAAGACCTAGAACGCTTTGTCCGGTGGAGTCTGCAAGCTTCCCCCGCCCCACAAATTCTTCGCACCTTGTCAAAATAACCGTTGCCTCGGGACAAATGGGGACCCTATAAAAATTCCTATCGGGTGGGGGGGTAAGTTTTACGTATGAAAAATCTGCGGGGATCTCAGTTTCTGACCAGGAACCATCTCATGGGGGAGCTGTTAGAGATGGCTTCCAAGATCGCGCCAACGGACGTTTCGGCGCTGATCCAGGGGGAAAGCGGCACGGGTAAAGAGCTCGTCGCGCGGTTCATTCACGAACAGTCTAAACGAGGCCGATCCAAAATGGTTTCGGTTAACTGCGGCGCCATTCAGGACACGTTGTTACTTAGCGAACTGTTCGGCCACGAGCGCGGTGCTTTTACTGGCGCCACGGCGCAAAAGCAGGGTCTGGTCGAGCTCGCCAACGGCGGCACGCTCTTCCTCGACGAGATCGGCGAGATGGGGATCGATGCTCAGGCTAAGCTGCTGCGCTTTCTGCAAGAAGGCGAGTTCCGCCGCGTGGGCGGTCAGGAACCGATTCACGTAGACGTCCGCGTGATCTCCGCCACCAACAAAGATCTCGAATCGCAAGTTAAGCTGGGAAAGTTCCGCGAAGATCTTTATTACCGTATTAACACCGTTACTTTGCGCATGCTGCCCTTGCGCAAGCGTAAGGACGACGTGCCGCTGCTGGTTCAGCATTTTTTAAAGGACGGCGACCACGTTCCCAAGCAAGTCACCGAAGAAGCGATGGCAAAGCTGTGCGCTTACCCGTGGCCCGGCAACGTACGTGAGCTGCAGAACTTGGTCGAGCGATTCAAGGTGCTGGTCGACGGCCCCGAGATCGAACTCAATGATCTTCCGCCGCCTTTTAATCGCGAACTAGAGGAAGCGGCGGAGAACGAACCGCTGACGATCCTTCTGCTTGATCAGATCGAAAAGAAGCACATCCTGCGGGTGCTGGGTCAGTTCAAAGGAAATAAAACGAAAGCGGCCAACGCCATGGGCATCACGGTGAAGACGCTCTACAACAAGCTCGCCGTGTACCAAAAGGAACGCGAAGCGGTCCGCCCCACCAACGAAGGCACGGCACTGCACTGAGTTCGGCATCGCCGTCATTGCGAACGTAGTGAAGCAATCCCGTGGAATGAGATCCAACGTGGCTGGGGAGTCGGCTTCGCCGGGATGGTCCTTTTCCTGTACATCAACCTAATCGTAGTCGTGATGGTGAACCTATGCAGTCCGCACAGGTTCACCATCATGACCAAGATAAAGTTCAGGCAAAAGAAAAGGCATAAATCGTACGCGGGCGCCACCGCCGACCACGTTAGATCAGCGTCCCCACGATCGCCTTCGCGATATCGCGCTTGTTCTTAGCGAACGTGTGCCCTTCGGGCTGGTACACCAACGCCTTATGTTTTCCATTCCCGACGTCGTCGCGGTAGTTCAAGCAGAGCGCCCAGAGGTCCGTCTCGCGTACTTTTTTATCGGCCAAGGCCAACGCTTTTTTGGGGTTCATCTTTCCGGCTTCAAGCTTGAAACCGATACGCTGAATGTCCGGAAATTTTTTGCGAACCTCATCGATGATCTTCTTCGTCGGTTTGAGCTCAATCGTCCACTCCGCTTTGGAAGAGGTCTTACCCTTGGCGCGCGTGGCGGGTTCGAAATCTAAAACCGCGGCGGAAAAAATTACGACGTGAGGTTTGAAGGTGCGGCAAAGTGCCAGTACTTCCTTCAACATCTCGCCGTGGGTTTCCGCGCGCTTCCACTTCGCGAGCCGTAGCTTTTTGAAATCGGTTTCACACGGTCCCGATACCAGCGCCGTTTTTACTCCGCGGTCAATAAGGGTGTCGCAAAGATGATGCGCCAGCTCTCCAGTGCTGTAGTTGGTGAGGAAACGAAAGTCGTCGAGGTAAGCCCGGGTAGGGCCGCCTGTAACTAGTACACGTAGAGGGGTTTTCATAAGCTGGGACCTGCTTATCACCCTTAGCCCTCTGATTCCAGCCACTTAAACGTACCCCGACGGACTACGGCTGGAAGGTCTACAAACGTGAGCCTTTGTTCAGGCGTACGAAAGCGGTACAGGCGTTGCAAATTTAGTCTTTATCGCAACGGGGGATTTCATCATGGGGACCACAACTAAGTTTTTCATCTCGGCATTCGTGGCGATGACGGTCCTCTCCGCGTGCGGCGACAAAGCGGTGGATCCGGCCGCCAACAACCTGTCCGGAACCGCGACGGGCACCGGCACCGGTGGCGGGGCGCCAGGCGGCGGACTCGGTAATCTCGGCGGCGGGGGCGCGCTCGACATGGGTGTAAATAAGGACTCCATGGGCTCCACGATCAGCGCGCTCAATTCGCAAGCGGGTCAGGCGAAGGAGGCTGGAAATGCACCACTTGCCGACGCCTACAAAAGTGGAGCGGGTTACGTAGGCGACCTCATCGGGGCTTACCAACAACTCGCTCAGCAGGCACCGAACCTTAACGCGGGAGGGGCTACATCGCTGGATAACCAGTTCACGCGGCTGGCGCAGCAAGCGCTCCACCTTTCCGATCTTTTTGATTCGCTTGGAATGCAGGCGATGGCGGACCTCTTCAGAAAAATGGCATTTCGGAAAAATATTTGGGCGGTCGTGAAACCCGCCGACATCGGCAGCCCGCGCAAAGACGCCGTGGCAGCTAACCTTATGGAGATCATTCAGTTCATGCAATACGGCTATAGGCTAGCCGGCGGCGCGTTCGTGACCTACAACGTGCAGACCGCGGCGGCATTGCCGTTCCTGATGGTAAAGCTCACGCGCTGCTTCGAGCCAGCAAAGACGGTTTTCTTCGTCACTAAGGAGGCCAGCTGCCCCTCGGGAAGCATCGGTGCAAAAGTATTGGGGTACATCGCCAGCGATCAGGACGGCGGTGCGTTACCATTGAAAGAGATGCGGATTGAACAAACAGGCAACCTCGCCGATTCAGCCAACTCGATCACCACGGCTAGCTCGAGGCAGCAAAAGGCGCTAAAAGCGCTGGGCTACCAAGAGACTTCACTTGGTTACGTTTTCTAACCTCGTCGTTTGACACGCTTTTTCCCTCAGCCTACGGTTGTCTTTCCGGGGGGAATCGATGGCGGTCAGCTTCGAACAATTTGCCGAATCAAACGTTCCGCTTTTTGACGGCTTTCTCAACAACCACCTGAAAAGATTTCGCGGCGTCTGCTCCAAGCAGTTCTCGCCGCTTATCGATGCGATGTCGTACAGCCTGGAAGGCGGCGGCAAACGCCTGCGCCCGTTGCTGGTGATGGCCAGTGCGGAAGCGGTCGGGATCAAACCCGAAGACGCCTTGCCCGCGGCCGGGGCATTGGAATTTATCCACACCTACTCTTTGATTCACGACGATCTCCCGGCGCTGGACGACGACGACACCCGCCGAGGAAAGCCCTCGAGCCATAAACGGTTCGGCGAAGCGGTGGCGATCTTGTCGGGAGATGCTTTGCTGACGGAAGCCTTCGGCCTGATGACGTCGCTGAATAAGACGGGACGTTTCAGTGCGGCCCATTGCCTCAGCGCGACCGAGCTGTTGGTTCAGTGTTCCGGCGTGCGCGGCATGGTCGGCGGACAGCTGCTCGATGTCACTGCCCACGACAACAACTGGAGCCATCCGGAAGTGGAGTTCATCCACATCCACAAAACCGGCGCCCTGATCCTGTGCGCGGTCCTGCTGCCCACTCGCCTAGTCACGCTGGAAGAGCGGCAGATTCAGAAGCTGAAGCGGTTCGGAGAGAACCTCGGGCTGGCCTTCCAGATTTCAGACGACTTGCTCGATTCCGAAACCAGCTTCCGTTACTCTCGGGGCCCCCGGAAAAAGCCCAAGCCGTCCTACGCCGACTTCATGACCCCCACGGAAATGAAGGAAAGGCTCAACGCTCTCATTGACGTAGCCGTAGATTCCGTCACCGGAGACGGTTTCCGGGCCGAATCCCTGGTCGGAATCGCTGAGTTTATTCGGCGTCGAAAATCGTAGGGATTTTCGTTATAAGGGAGCCCTAATGTCCTTTTTGGAATCCATTCACTCCCCTGCCGACCTACGCCAGCTACCCGTGGAGAGCTTGGAGCAGGTTTCCAAAGAGGTCCGCGACCTCATTTTGAAGGTCATTGCGGAAAAAGGGGGCCACTTCGCTTCCAATCTGGGTACCGTGGAGCTGGCCGTGGCGCTTCATTATGTCTTTGAAACTCCAAAAGATAAGTTGGTTTGGGATGTTGGCCACCAGGCTTATCCCCACAAGATTTTGACCGGGCGCCAGGGGCGGTTCGACACGATCCGTCAAAAAGACGGCCTGTCCGGCTTCACGAGCCGGGCGGAGAGCGAATACGACCATTTCGGGGCCGGCCACGCCAGCACCTCGATCTCGGCCGCCCTGGGAATTGCCGAAGGCATGCGCCTATCCGGATTGCCCCACATGGCGGTAGCCATCATTGGCGACGGCTCCATGAGCGGCGGATTGGCGTTCGAAGCGCTGAACAACGCCGGCCACATCCCCGCCCGCAACCTCGTCGTGATTTTGAACGACAACGACATGTCGATAGACCCTAGCGTGGGGGCCTTCTCCAAGTTCATCAACCACGCCGTGACCCACCCCGGTTACAACCGACTCCGGCACGAAGCGCGGTCATTCCTAAATGCGTTGGAAGACCACGGCGTCCCCTTGGCCGGCTGGGTGTCGCGCGCACGCAAAAGCGTGAAAAACTTTTTCACGCCGGGAATTTTGTTCGAATGTTTCGGTTTCCGTTACTTCGGCCCGATCGATGGCCACGATGTAAAACAGCTGGTGGAAACGCTGTCGTTCATCAAGAAGGAAGGCGGCGAGAGCGGTCCGTACCTGATTCACGCGCTGACGGTGAAGGGTAAGGGCTACAAGCTCGCGGAAGAGCAGCCGCTGAAGTACCACGGCATTTCACCGTTCAAAATCGAAGACGGCATCGTCGCCTCGACCGCGCCTAAAAAGCCGAACTACCAAGACGTATTCGCGGACACGCTCATTAAGCTAGCCCACGAAGATCCGCGCATTGTCGCCGTCACGGCGGCTATGCTGAGCGGCACCGGACTCACAAAGTTTCAGAAAGAGTTTCCGACCCGCACGTATGACGTCGGTATCGCCGAAGCCCACGCAGTCTTGTTCGCGGCAGGGCTAGCCACCGAAGGGTACCGTCCGGTCGCCGGCATCTACTCCACCTTCTTGCAGCGCGCTTACGACCAGATCATTCACGACGTGGCATTGAATAATCTCCCGGTAGTCTTTGCAATGGATCGCGGCGGCCTAGTCGGTGCCGACGGCGCGACCCACCAAGGTATTTTTGATCTCTCGTACCTGCGGGCCGTGCCCAATCTTGCGATTATGGCGCCGAAGGACGAGAACGAGCTACAGCACATGATCAAGACCTGCATCGCCACCATGGATCGCCCCACGGCGTTGCGCTACCCGCGTGGCCAGGTGGCCGGCGTCGTGATGGATGCCGAACCGCGCGTGCTGCCGCTGGGTAAGAGCGAGCTGCTGGAAGCCGACGCGGAAGCCCTAGACGTGCTCATCCTGGGAGTGGGGCTCGCCGTACAAGAAAGTTTAGTGGTCACGCCGATGCTGCGGGCGAAGGGCATTAAGGTCGGCCTCATCAACGCACGTTTCATCAAGCCTTTGGATCACGAGCTACTCTCCTACTGGATCGAACGCAGCCGCCTGGTCGTCACCATCGAAGAGAACACCATCTGTGGTGGCTTTGGCGGCGCCATCAGCGAGTTCGTGCACGCCACGCGGTTAAACCCCGAAGCGCTGACCATTGGCATCCCCGACATCTTTGTGGACCATGCGTCGCCGCGTGAGCAGCAGATCTTGTGCGGCCTCGATGCCAAGGCGATCGCCGCCAAAATTTTGGCCCGCGTTGCGGAAATGGGAGATGGCTCACTCGCCGCGCCGGCCCTGTCGCGCACCGTAGAGCCTTCACTCACGCTTAACTAACAACGTCGCACATAACCTGGGAAGCGGCCACCTCGTGGGCTCCACGGAAGCTGACCCGTACCTCGGCCTTATCCTCACCAATCCCGCGCGCCATAGCCCGGCCTACGCGATTTAGGAAGTCTTAGTAGTAGGGAATGAAGCGCTCTTTGGGCTCTTCGAAATGATCGATGTTACAGCCGATGATGGCCCAACCGAACAGCCCTTTGCTTTGGTACTGCCCCTTCGAGAGCGAGATTGGGGTAACGGAGAGAATGCGGTTCGTGCCGTTGAGGTTACTGGCGCGGAAGATGTCCACGCTGTTGGCGGTAAACGAGACGTTCAGTAAGCGGTTGAAATATTCCTTCAACTTTCCTTCCTGGTACGCCGCGACGTTGATCGGGTGGCTGCCCCCGTCGGCATCGTTCTTCATGGGGGTCACCCATTCGCCGGTGGCGCGGTCCACGCCAGCCTGAACCCAAGTGAGCGGATGGGTGATCACGTTCATCTTCTCGTCGACGATATAAATGTAATTGCCTTTACGGTACGCCGATTCCAGATCGCGTTTCGTATCGTAAGGGAAAGTGGGGGTGGTCAGGTGATCCCGCAGCTGCAGGTACTCGATGCCCATCACGTAAACATGCGTGGGGGTGCGGTAAGCGATGCCGAGCGCGGCCCCGTTGTTTTTATCTTCGGCCCCTTCCGGGGTGAAGTAACGTAAGAGTCGGCCGTAATGCACCTCGCCGGGTTTCAACGTCAGCGCCTTGTTCACGAGATCGGCGTCGCACAAATTTTTAAGGGTGCACTCCGCTAGCGAAACGGGGTTCGAGTTCACCACCCCTTCATTCATCCACAGCACCTGGTTGCCCTTCAGATCGCGGATGGAAACCCAATGGTAAAACGGCATGGGCTCCTGAATCACGGCGTGGTTCTTTGGGTCAAATCGGGTGAAGTTACCGGTCTGCGCTTGGTAGAAGCTCTTCAGCGATGCCGGGTTCCGGGGTAAAAGCGCTAGTAGCTGGATGTCGCGAGCGGCTTTTTCTAATAGGTCGGAGAAGCCGGTGGCCACTTCCAGCGCGTTAAAGCCCATCACATTGTTCTGACGCTGGATGAAAAGGTTCCGGATCTTCTCGAGCTCGGTACCCTGTTGGTACCATTTCACGAAAAAAACGACCAAAAACAGCAGGGGCAACGGCAGCACGAACCAGCCCCAAACGAAGGGGCGGAGGGATGCATTCCCTTTTGATCGCTTCTCCAGTATCCCTAGCGGCATTGGAATTTCAGTCCTTTGGCCAAAAAAACCCATCTGGGCTTACCTCCGGGCAGGCCCTTGTGCAACCGTCATACCAAGCGGGAGGGGTAAGTGAAACGGCTCCGACTCGATCAATTGTTAGTTCAGCGCGGCCTGTTTACTAGCCGTGAACAGGCTCAAGCCTCTATTTTAGCTGGGGAAATCTGGTCGGGCGAAGTCCGAATGGAAAAGGCCGGCTCAGCGATCGCAGAAGATCTACCCTTAGAGCACCGGGGCAAAACGACACCGTTTGTGGGAAGGGCAGGGCAAAAATTACACCACGCACTTAAGACCTTTGGAATTTCCGTCGAGGAACGCGTCTGTTTGGACGTCGGCGCGTCGACCGGAGGCTTTACCGATTGCCTAGTCCAGAGCGGGGCCAAGCACGTTTTCGCCGTGGACGTGGGGTACGGCCAGATTGATTCGCGTCTTAGGAAGGAGTCTAAGATTAGTGTCATCGAACGATGTAACGCCCGGTACCTGAACCGAACCGAGCTCGTGTCGCATCACCGCTTCGCCGAACGTCTGGATTTCATCTGTATGGACGTTTCCTTCATTTCGCTGCGCAAGATCGTGGAGCCGCTACGCACGGCCTTCCCCGAGGTGGGTACCTGGGTGCTCTTGTTTAAGCCCCAGTTCGAAGTTGGTCAGAAGTTTTTGGGTAAAGGCGGCAAGGTCAGAAGCGACGAAGCGGTGCAGATTGCGCTAAGGGAATTTTCGGAGTGGATCGTGCCCCTCGGCTTTAAAGAACGGAATCCGCCTTCCGCCTCTCCGATAGCCGGAAAGAAGAGCGGTAATGTAGAATACCTCCTGCACTATGAAACTCTTTAAAGACTCGCAACGGGTTCTTCTTTCCTTCCTAATTCTCGCCGTCATTTCGGCCTGCGCTTCCAAACCGGTGGCGCCGACCGTAGAGACCCGGCCGCAGTATCCCCCGACGGTGGAAACTCCGACGCCCCCGGTAAACGGCCCCGACCCGGTGCAAGGCCCCGCCCCCTCAGATCGTCCTCACGTAGCGTTGGCCATCGGCGGCGCCGGCGTGGCGAGTTTCGCCACGGTAGGAATTTTGAAACGGCTCTTCGAAGAAGGAATTGCCGTCGACTATATCGTAACGACGGGCTGGCCGACGCTGTTTGCACTAGGCTACGGATTTTTGAAAAGCGTGCACGACCTCGAGTGGTTCGCCATGCGGCTAAACGAAAAGGATTTCTTCAAGAGCGGAATTTTTGATCGCTCCGATCCAAACTCGCAGGAGAAGTTGTCCACTCTGATCGAGAACACATTCAAACAACACGACCTGAGCGAGAGTTCCATTCCCATCTTCATTTCCGCCGCCAACACTGGCGGGGACAACATCCTTTACGAAAAAGGGGACTGGAAGGATCCGTTCTTTAAGACAATGTCGGTTCCGGGAATTTTTCGGCCCTACCCCAAGGACGGGCAGGCCGAATGGATCAGCTCGCTGCAAGGAATCGACGTTGGCCGCGCGGTTCAAAAGGGCGCTCCCGTGGTGGTAGCGGTTCAAATGTACGAAGACTACTTCGAATCCGTACGCAAAGGCGGCGAGGCGAACGACCGAGCTTTCCGGCAGCTTTACCTAAACCAGTTGCGAAAAAGTCTTAGGGAAGAAATCCAGCGCGCGAATATTGTTGTGGACGTACAGTTAAACAAATCGCCGAGCGACTTTGCGGCTCGGCGGCATGCGATTTTGGCGGGATATAAAGAGGGCGCGAAAATTGCTCGCGCCCTCCGCAAACCGCAGTAGCTATTTACAAGTTGCGACCGACTCGAATTCCCACTTCACGTTCCACTTCGCTCGCACTTTTACATTCTCGTGCTGCAGGACCGAGTCGAACGCTTCGTTAGTCAGCTGCTTGCCCTCCGGACGCGACTCGTAACTCTGAGTCGCCGAGAGCATTTTCACGTTCTTCATGCCACAGCGGCCTTTTATGTAGAGAAACTGTTTCATAGCGTCGTCCAACGCCAGCTCGTCGGCTTTCGCCCGCGTGGCCTTGAACTGGTCCGAACGCAGCTCGTAGCCGGGTTCGAACACTTCAGCGAGCGTCAGCGTGCCCTTGGTCGGATCTCCCTTAGAAATTTTTCCCGCATAGTTGACGAGCGCCACCCGCAGAGCCGACGCCTTGTCGATTCCCTCGTGGTATATTTTCAGGGTCGCGGTGGAATGCCATTTCTGATTACAAGTCTTCCCGCTTTCGCGAATGGTCCGGTGATTCATCAGCGTAATTCGATCCCGATCCGATGTTTTGTAATTTTCAAAAATGGCCGCGACCTGCCCGGAGTACTTTTCATTTTGCGCTAAACTATCGCTGGGATTTTCGAAACAGTACGAGTGCACTTTCAGCAGCATCACGAAGGCATCCGGTTTAGCTTCGGCTTGCCCGAACCCCACCACTTGCACCTCACCCGCGTGGGCGGTCACAAGGCACACTACGGCCATCAGAATTGCTATTTTAGTAATCACGTTTCCCTCAGGTTTAGGCGGCGGTCTCGAGCACATCGCGCGTCAGACGGTAGCGCTTTAAGACCTCGTCGGATTTTCTAGCGACACGGGCGATTTCCCGAACCTCCGGAAAAATCTCGCGTTCCTCTTGCTCGAAATGAGCCATTACCTCTTTTTGGAAAAAAAGCAGCCCCTCCCTCCAGTTTTTATCCGTAACCGAGAACCGATCCATGGCTTCGAGTACCGAGTCAAATTGGGCCTCTTCTTGGTCGGCGTTGTTCAGAATTTCGGCTACTAGCTGTCGATCCACTCCGAGATCGTGGTACCGGCGCAACGCATCAAAAACTTCCTGCTCTGCTTCCTGGTGGTTCACTAGATTTTTGAGGAGGATACGAAATACGATCTGCCGATCGCTCTCAACGCCGAAGCCGAGGACCAAGTTGAAACGTTCCAAAATATCGCCGTGATCGCGTTGGATCTCACCCAGAAGCTCGTTGAGCTGTTCCATACTGACTCCGTTTCCTGCACTGTTGAGCAACGGACGTGCCAGGTTCGATCTCAAAATTTACAGCGAAAGTTTTCACATCGAACAATGTAATTGAAGCGAATTGATTCCCATGAATCGGTTTGTTTCAAGAATCGCGAAAGTCGCGCGCTCAAAAAGTGCCACCGACGCCGGCCCCTTTGTTGCAATGGTAAAAGTACGCACCGAGAAGGTGGTTTTTTTCTTCGGTGCCATTAAAAGGAGCGCCACTTTTGTGGAGCCATTTGCAAGCCCGGAACACTTAGTCCGGATCCACGTGCGGATGGGAATCAGCGGTTGGTACACGCGCAGCGTACCGATCGACGGAAGGTTCCCTCCGTACGTGGTTTTTTTTAGGCGCCCGTGAGTTGGGATAGTTTTTCGAGGAACGTGCGATACTTGTAGGGCTTACTGATGTAATCATCACATCCGGCGGCCAGGCACTTACCTCGTTCGTCTTCCATCGCGTGGGCGGTTACCGCCACGATTGGTTTGGCAAAGCCAAGATTACGCAGTTCGCGTGAAGCATCGTAGCCATCCATTCCCGGCATTTGAATGTCCATCAACACGAGATCAAACTCGTTTGCCTGCACTGCCGCAATGCCCTCTAGAGCGTTGCTGGCCATGTCGACGGCGGCACCGGCCATTTCCAGAAAGAACCGCGCAATGCGCTGATTGTCTTCGCAGTCCTCTACCACGAGTATACGCTTGCCTTCGAGTAAGCGTGGAACCGGGGCGCCCACCGGCACCGTCGGGGAGGCCTCCTCAACCGGCTTCGGAGCGATCTTCGCCGCATCTACCATATCCCGAATGGTGACCTCAAAGGTCGCCCCCTTTTTCGGCGCGCTTTCGATCAACTGGATATCCCCGCCCAACGCTTTGGCCACGCGTTTGGTCAGCGCCAGCCCCAGTCCAGCTCCACCGTAACGGCGGGCCGGCGACGTATCGCCCTGGAAAAACGGCTTAAAGAGCTGAACCTTGTGCTCGGGGATAATGCCCTGCCCGGTATCGGTAACCAAGAAACTGACGGTGGCTGGGTCGCCCGCGAACCACTGGATATCGACAGAAACTTTACCCTCGTCGGTAAATTTGATGGCATTGCCGATAACATTGAACAGTATCTGCGCCAAACGAACGGTATCGGTGGCAAACTGTTTGCCCGCTACGTTCTCCGCCATAACTTCGAAACCAATCCCTTTTTTCGTCGCCACCAGCTCGAGTGACCGTAACGTCGGCGCGATTTCACACATCAGATCAAGTTGGCGAATGTTCGTCGTTAGAACGCCCAGTTCGAGACGAGAAATATCGAGCAACCCGTCCACGAGCGAGAGCAAGTGTTGGCTGTTCCGTCGGATCATTTCGAGCGGGTTTGTCACGCCAAACTGGACGCCGCCCTCGGCGCAGGTCACGAGATCGACGCTGGCGAGAATGACTCCGAGCGGAGTACGCATCTCGTGGCTCATATTCGCCAAGAACTCTGTCTTCGCGCGATCGGCCGCTTCGACTTGCTCCTTAGCGCTTTCTAATTTCTCGATCACCTTGTGACGTTCGAACGCGTACCAGATGGATCGCGAGAGAATGTCGCCATTGAGATTGTCTTTGTTGAGGTAGTCCTGGGCGCCGTGGCGCATGGACGCGGTGGCGATTTCCAGCTGATCGAATCCAGTTAAAATAATGACGGGTAAAAGAGGAAATTCCCGTCCCATCTTCTCAAGGACTTCACTACCCTCGCCGTCCTGCAGACGCAAATCCAGCAACAGAAAATCGAAATGCGAGCCCTTCAACTGCTGCACCGTTTCCTTCACGGTTTCAACTTCTACTACGTCGAAGTTGAAGTTGGCGCAGTCCTTTAGATACCTTTGGATCAAGTAACGATCGGACGGAGTGTCTTCGGCCAAAAGGCCGCGCAGAGTAAGACGTTCTCCGGAACGAAAGGGAAACCCTTCCGACCCGGACTTTACTGGATTTGCCGACGCTTCGTTAGAATGCACTAACCCACCTATTCGCCGGTTCTAACAGAAATGGTTAATCGTGGCCACCTGGAAGGAGGGGTCCCAGACCCCGCTGACGAGGCCTGGGGCTTTTACGGGAAGGGTACTGAGAAAAGACTTCAACCGGCCCTAGGATACGGGCACTCGGTAGGCCGCCACACGTGGCGCGATGGGGCCCCCATAAAATCGTTTCCTTCGTTCTCGACGGCTCGCGGTATCCGCAGTTTCAAAACGCCATTCTGGAAGTCCACTTTAATATTTTCAGCCGTCAAGTTCTTCGCGAACTCACAGTCGTATGACGTCAGTTGCTCGAGGTGAATGCGAAAAAGGTATTCATTGGCCAATGGCACGCAGGTAACGCCGCTTTCGGTGTGGGGATCGCGGTTCCAATCTGACTTTTGATTCTCGTTTGTGTTTTTCATAGAGTGCCCATTTTTGTTTTGTGGTTTGAACGGGAGAGCGCCGCGGGGAGGAGCCCATACGTCTCCTCCTCGCCGACGACTCAAACAACGGATGGCCTAGTTCATAGCGTACGCGCTAACCTGCCGATCCGTCTTAGCCGAAAAGAGGCGGAGAGCCACCGACTGGCTGGCCGCCTTTGCCTTTACGACCGCGCGGGGAACTTGCTGCTTGGAACTAACTGCCAACTTCTGCTGCTGCATCTGCGGAACCGTGGTGGGGTAATTAGCCGCCGTCGAAATCAGGTTGCCCATTCCGCTCAAACCGCCGCCAATCGTGATTACGAGGGCCGCATACATTACCTGTCCAGACCACTTATCCATATTCATCTCGTTTCGTGTTCAATCCCGGGTATTGCACCCGGCATGCCAGTGACTCAGGGAGTAAAGAATGAAGTTTGAGGCAGAAAAATGCCGGCCAGGAGACAGGGACGGCGCGCTTGTTCGTATTTGTTACGAGGTGTGAGATTCTGGCGCAATTCGCGACACGTGTTGCGAACCGGAACCTGAGTGACCCTTGAATTCGTCCGGGTTCATGCCCAGCCGATTCAAGATTCGGTATAGCTGAGGACGGCACTGTCCGGAGATACGGGCCGCCTCGGACACGTTGCCACCGGAGTAGCGGAGAAGCTGAGTGACGTACTGGCGTTCAAAAGTTTCTTTGGCGGCGTGGTACGACAGCGGCGTGGAATGCACGTCCGCGGTCAGCTCGTTGCGTACCGGGATCGGTTTACCGTGGCCGATAAACAGGTCTTCGATACTCAGTTCGTGGTCCTTCGACAGCACCACTCCGCGCTCAAGCGTGTTCTGCAGCTCCCGCACGTTGCCGGGCCAATGGTATGCCTGGAGGCGCGCCATGATCTCGGGACGGGGAAACTGTACTTTGCGTTCAAACCGCTCGTTGAAGACTTTAAGGAAGTGCTCGACCAGCACCGGAATGTCTTCGCGGCGCTGGCGGAGTGGAGGAATGTCGACGTGGAGAACCGACAACCGGTAATAAAGATCCCACCGGAAACGGCCCGCGCGGGCCT
>JAYUBV010000484.1:0-13709 GCA_043740655.1 Pseudomonadota bacterium
ACGCGCGTAATCGGCGAGCTGGACCAGCTAAGTCGGCAGCGCGTGCAGACGATTCAGGCGATTAATTCTTTGGACATCGAAATCCAAAACCTCATCGCCGCCGTAGCCGGTTTGAAACGTGACCGCATCGAAGTGGCCCGTCAGGTCGGCGTGCTGGAAACTCAAGTATCCTTCATGCAAGGTGAGCTGCAGGAACTTTCGAAGAAGAAGGGCGAAGAAGAAGAGCAGAAGGCTCAAATCAAAAAACGCATTGAAGAGCTCGCCATTAAATCGTCCGAGTTCCTGGGAAACCTCCAGGAATGGGACCGACAGATTGCGATCGTAGACGGCAGGATTGCCGTCGCGCAGAAAGAAGCGCAGGACCTCGGCGCGAAAATCGCCAACACGGCGGAAAAGATTCAGAAGCAGACCGAATACCTCGCCGACCTTAAAGCCAAGCTAGTGTCGATCGATCAGGACATTGCCGCCGCGGTTCAGAAGCAGGGCGGTTTTTCCTCGCAGCTCGCTGGCCTGAAGGATAACGAGCAGAAGACGAACGCGAACAAAACCGAGCTGACCCAGAACATTGCCAACCTCTCCGCCAAACAGACGGAACAGCAGAACCGCCTTAACGGTATCAACGGCGACATCGCTAAACTTGAAAGAGACATCGGCGGCCTCAACACGCAGCTGACCATCCTCCGGCCGAAGCTCGATTCGGTTATTAGGGAACTGCAGGTTGCCCAAGTCAGCAAGTCCGGACTCGAAGCCCGCAAGACGGCGCTCGAAACCGAAATTCCCCGTATTGAAGCCCAGATTCAGCAGAAGCAAAGCGAGTTGGCGCAGGCCGACGCAAGTCTTGCCAACCTCAAGGCAACGCTAGCCGACGCTCGGGGCAACCTGGCTAGGGTCACCCAGAAGCTCAATGACCTGTCCGCCCAGAAGGCCGCACTCGAACAGAGCATTGCCGGTAGCTTGGCAGAGAAGGCCGCGATCGACCAAAAGCTAGCCGCCGTAAACAATCAAATCTTGGGACTCAATGCGCAGATCGCGCAGAACCAGCAAAGAATCACGGCGCTGAACAACCGTACCGCGCAGCTCAATCAGAGCATCGCGGACACCCAGGCCAAGATGCAGGAGCTGAGTAATTCGGTTGCCACGCTGAAAGGCGAAGTCGCCACGGTTCAACAAACGTTGGGCACGTTGGCGGCGCAGAAGCAGCAGCAGACGGGCGAACTGAATCAACTCAGCCAGCAGATCAATCAGCTGAATGCTCAGGTGGCTCCGACCACGCAGAAAATTCAGGCGCTAAACCAGTCGAAGGCTCCCCTCCAGCAGCAGCTACAGGCCCAAAACCAACAGCTCGCCCAGGTGAACCAGGCGATTCAGAACCTCGTGCAAAAGATTAACGGCGCAACGGCGGAAAGCGCCCAGCTCAACGCTAATATCTCCGCGGGTAACTCCAAAGTCGCCCAGCTGAAAACAGCTATCGATCAGCAGCAGGCTCAGCACAACGCCATCGAAGCTCAAATCGCCCAGCTGATGAAGGATCCCAAAGATCCGAACAAGAAAAAGAAGATTCAAGAGCTGCGACAGCAATCGCAAGCCCTCGAGAGCCAGATCCAGGCCAACCGCCAGTTAATGAATCAGACCGAGCGCGAAGTGGCCCGGATGGAAGCGCGGGTAAGGGTTAACGACGTCGAAATCAGAGTGAATTCGGCCGCCCTTTCCCAGAAACAGGGTGAAAAAGCGCGGATCGACGCCAATATTGCGGAGACGAATCAGACGATCGCCGGCGTGGACCGGCAGGTCCAGCAACTCCAAGCGCAGATCGCCGACCTCACTCAGAAAATTAACGCCCTCAAGGATCAACTGACGTCGGTCACCCAAAGTCTGAACCAGACCGACGCGCAGATCACGGCGCAGAATCGACGTTTGCAGCAGCTCAATGCCGCGATCGCCAACGTCGAGCCCCAGAAAAAACAGCTGGCCGACAATATCGCCAAGGCGCAGCAGGAACTGAACGGTATTCCCGGCCAGATCACTTCGCTGCAGAGTCTGATCTCACAGGCCAATACCCAGTTAGGCCAAGCGACCACCAGCAAAACCCAGCTCGCCGCCCAACTCGCGCAGGTGAATGCGAAGATGGCGGACGTGCAGGCGAAGATAGCGCTGCTTGCCGGTGAAATTCAGCAAACCACCCAAAGTCAGACTGAACTGTCGGCCCGCGTGAGGGAACTGCAGGGTAACGTTGCCCAGGCCGAGACTTCGAAAACGCAACTGGTCGCCCAGATTAACCAGCTCGCCAATTCGCTGGCCGCGAACCGCTCGGAGCTCGCCGCGATCCCGGGTAAGATTAGCCAAGCGTCTCAACTCGTCGCTCAGAAAACTTCAGAGCGCGACGGATTGATAACTCAGATCGGGAGCCTGGAAGCCAACATCGCCACGCTTCAGCCCGCGCTTGCGAGCGCCAATGAACAGAAGACAGTGGTGTCGACGGCGCTTAATACCACGGCCGGGAACCTCACGGAGGCGCAGACGAAGCTCGCCGAAGTGGAAGCCCGTTTAGTGAACATCCGTCAGAACATTGTCCAGACCACGCAAAAGCTGCAGACCGCTACGCAGGAAGTTCAGGCCCTTCGGGACCAGAAGAACGCCTTGCCCGCGCGCATTGCCGAAGGGGAAGCCCGTCTGAACGAATCGAATCAGGAAAAGGCCCAACTTGAACAGGCTAAGCAGAAGAACGACCGCGAACTGGCCCAGTTGGGTAAAGAGCACGACGGCATGGCCCAGAAGCGCGGCGAGATCGCCAAGAAGAAGGGTGAAGTCGACGAACGCATTCAAGAACGTCAGCTGGCGCTCAACGAAACCAACGGCAAGATCGAACTTCTCGATAAACGTATTGAGGGTAAGAACAACGAAATTGCCCAGAATGTTCAAAACCTCCAAGAGCGCATCCGCACGCTGCGCTTGATGGAGCTGACTCAGAACAAGATCGAAGCCGAAACGCTTCCGGCCAAAAAGACGGATCGCGAGCAGGCCGGCATCACCTTGAGCATTACGGATGAGCGTATCGCCCGTCTCTCGGATCGCAAGCTCTTCCACGAGGACGCCATTCGCAAAATCGCGGCGGACTTGGATAACGCTGGCCAAGCGCTAGCGGTTGCCCAACGGAACCTGGACTTTGGCTTCTCCGAACGCGCGTCGCTCGTACAGTCGAAAGATCAGAACGATCGCTTCATCAATAAGTTGCTCGACGATAACAAAAGCTACGGCGACCAGATCGCGGGTCACCAGGCTACGATCGTGGCGCACGGTAAGAGCATCGGTCTGTTCCAGACGATGATTGCCGACGCGCAGGCCGCCATTGCTCAACTCGCACCTCAGATTACTGACGCCAAAACGATCGAAGAGCTCGCCTTTGGCGTGTTCCGCATCGCGGAAGACAAAGCGCTGGGTGAAGAGCGCACTACCTTGGTCGCGTACCAGAAGTACCTTTCGGTCTTTGCACAGTACGAGAAAGAAAAAGCCAATGCGGTCGCCGATGGTCGTACCGACGGTCAGGCTCCGGGCTCGAAAGAGGGCGACGAGCGTGCCGCGGCTGACGGCAGTGCCAACGGTGCCGCCGACGGTGACAAGAAGGGGCTCGCTAAAGGTGAGTCCGACGGTCGCGAACGCGATTACAAAGCTTCGTACGCTTTAGGACGCCAGCGTGGCGAGCAAAAAGGCAACGACGCCGGAATCGCCGAAGGTCAAAAGGCGGGTGCCGCCGACGGTAAAGCCAAAGGTTACCAGTCGGGCCTGGAAAAAGGTTTCCAGAAGGGAATCTCCGAAGGCAAGACGGCTGGTTACGACAAAGGCTTTGCGGAAGGCAAAACCCAGGTGTCTTACGACAAAGGCTTCGGCGACGGAAACGTTGCTGGCGTAGCCCGCGCCCGTAAATTGGCCCTGGCCGAAGACTTCCCGCGCGGAAAAGCCGACGCCGAAAAAGCGATCCTGACTTCCAATGCCAAACAGACTATCGAAATCGATAACGCTGCCGCGGCCGAAGAAGAAAACGTCGCGCCGGCTACCCCCGGTTTGCAGAAGCTCGGGATGTCAGGTTTCGGTGGTGCAGGGACTCTTGGACTGGCGAGCCGCTTGGTTGCCTTCTCGCTCGTCGGCATCACGAACGTGAACGTGGACAGCGACGTACCGCCCGTAGATTTCCGGTACCGCCAGTACTTGAAGAACTATGAACACCCGGAATTCGACGCTGCTTACCGCATGGCGTACGACCAGACTTACGAATCGACGTACACGGCGCAGTATCCACCGGTCTACCAGGTGAAATTCCAGGCCGCTTTCGATACGAAATACAAAGCATCGTACGCGAAATCGAACGGAGTCACTTACGAAGAAGAGCAGAAACGTGGCGATGCTGACGGCTACCGCAACGGTTACGACAACGCCTTTGCGGCGGCTCGTCCGAAGGCTTACGCACAAGCTTACGCGGATGCGTTCGCGGCGGCCGAAGCGGAAGCCCTCCCGGTTAAGTACGACGCCGGCTACCAGGCCGGTTTCGCCGAAGGTTTGGAAACCGGAAAAGTGGCGGGCGCTAAGGCCGCTTACCAAGAAGGCTATGCCGCGGGTGACACCACCGGCTTCGACGGCAGCATCGTGGAGGCACGTAAGGTCGCCTACCAAGAGGGCTACGACGCCATGGTCGCTCAGTACAACGCATCGAGCTCGCTCAAAGCACTCTCGGCCAGTCTTATCCGCGCCAAGGGCGGCGATCAGTTCCAGCTGGGTGACCAGGTCGAGCTGCAGGTAGTGCTGCGCAACTTCGGTGGCAAAGCCAGCGATGAAGGCCGCTATACGGTCGTGATTGAAGACACTGGCAAGTCGGTGAAAATCGACAAACAGGCGTTGGTTCTGAAATCTCTGCCGGGCGATACCCAAGCCAAGTACTTGAAGATTGCGACGGGCTCTCTCACAAACGCTGGCGGCGTAGATCTTAAGGTTATGGTGTTGGATAACGCCACGGTCATCGGCACCTTCCCGATCAAGAAGACGCTGTCGCAGTTCTTCTCCGTCACGGGATTGCCGAATCCGATCAACGCGAGTCTCGGTGGCTGGTTCTCGAACAAAATCTGGCTCACGAACATCTCGGGCCGTCAGCTCCCGGCTGGCTACCAGCTACGGCTTAAGATGACGAACCCGAACCTGACTATCTACCAAAAGACCATCCCGTTGCCGGCTTCGGACGCCAACGAGCAGTTCACGGTGGACTTCTGGGTCAACGCAAACCAGCAGGACGATTACTCCAAGAACCTAATTGAGGTCACGGTGGAAGCGGCGGGTGGCGTGAAGTTGATGAGCACGAGTTACCAAGCACCGGTACTGGCTCAGTAAAACTGTCATTGCGAGCACAGCCGGGCAGACGCCAGGCGAACCCCGTCGACGATTTTCGATGGGGTCGCTTCGTCGCTCCGCGCCTCGAAATGACGGCCTTTTTTTTTGACGTGGCGGATGGTCCGGGCGATTTTATGGCGTGATTATCCCCTTCGACAATACCGAGGTAGCGTTCCGGGCCCGGGACGACCTAAGCCTGAAACGCTCCCAGTGGCTGTTCCGGCTCATCCAAATCCCCTGGCTGGTCGGCATAGGCACCTGGCTCGGCAAGGTAGCCTTGACCCTACGGCTGCCCATTAACCCGATCCTTAAATTCACCTTCTTCCACCAGTTCTGCGGCGGCGAGACCCTCCAGGAGTGTCGGCAGACCGTCCGTTCGCTCGGGCGATTTCGGGTGGGTTCCATTCTCGACTATTCGGTGGAGGCGGCAAAGAACGAGACAACCTTCGACAAGACTACCGAAGAGATTTTGAAAACGATTGGCCTGGCGACGGTCGACGCCCACATTCCATTCTGCGTCTTCAAGGTGACGGGCGTGGCACGCTTCGAACTGTTGGAAAAGATCCAGGCGGGCGAGCTGCTGACGTTTGCCGAAATGGGCGAATGGCAGCGCGCGCGAGAGAGAATTTTTCGTATCTGTAACCGGGCGCACGAGAATAATGTCAGCCTGTTTGTCGACGCAGAGGACTCTTGGATTCAGGATCCGATCGACCGAGTGGTGGAAGAGATGATGGCGTTGTTCAACAAACGCCGGGCGCTCATTTACACCACCGCGCAGATGTACCGCACCGATCGCCGCGCGTTTTTGGAGAAGGCGATTCAAAAGGCCAAGTCCGGAAAATATTTCGTGGGCGTAAAGCTCGTGCGCGGTGCTTACATGGAAAAAGAAAGGGCCCGCGCCACGCGAAACGGATACCCGTCACCGATTCATCCAACCAAGCCGGATACGGACCGCGCCTTCGACTCTGCCCTGCTTTACCTGATGTACGAGCTCGAAACGGTGGCCCTTTGCCTGGGCACCCACAACCTGGCGTCGACCCAGCTGATGACCGAGCAGATCGAAGAGCGGAAGCTGCTACCCACCGACCGCCGCCTCTACTTTGCGCAGCTCTACGGAATGGGCGACCATCTGAGCTTCCCCCTAGCGGAGGCCGGCTTTAACGTGGCCAAGTACATCCCTTACGGCCCCGTACGCGACGTTTTTCCTTACTTGGTACGGCGAGCCGAGGAAAATACGTCGATCGCCGGGCAGTCCTCCCGTGAGCTACACCTCATCAATGCGGAGATAAACAGACGCGCCGCATCGAAACTAGTCGCGCCGGTACAAACCTAAGGTAATCACACTAAGGAAAGAAACCGGCCCAATCTGCCGATAAGCAATTGATGAGCGGAATGCCCCAAATGGAGAAAGTGAACTGGAAACGGATTCGCGAAAAGGTGTTTCGCCAATCCGTTCGCATTCCCGCCCCCGTTTTCTTCCTGATTTTTTTCGCGATTAGCTGGGCGTGCTTCACGCTGTACTTTAAGGCCGAGCGCAATGCTCGTCTGATCGATCAGCTCCTGCAGCGGCAAGCCGCGATGGAAGCCCACCTGGGTGAGTTAACGGATCAAGCACGGGGTGGCCCGACTCCCGAAGACGAAGAAGAGATGGAAATGCCTCCCCAAATTTTAGAGATGTGATCCTCAGAGGGGGACTTGCATGTCCCGCAAAATCTGACACAAACGGATCAGCCCTAACCCCTCAATACTGGTCGGATCTGAGCCCCGAATTTCCGAAAGCAAAGAAATTCCCAGACCTTCCACCTTGTAGCTGCCCACGCAGTCCGATGCATCTTCGCGCGCCACGTAACGTTCGATGTCGTTCGGCGAGAGATTGCGCATGGTCAGCATCGTGACGTCGCAGTACTCCACGCATTTGTCCGCGGTGAGAATGCAAACGGCCGTGTAAAGGCGGTGGGTCATTCCGGAAAGCTGGGCGAGCTGTTGCCTAGCCCGCTCGGGGTTGCCCGGTTTATCGAGCATTTTATCGTTGAGCTCCGCGACCTGATCGCTGCCGATTACGAGACAGCCGGGATACTTCGCCGCCACCGCTTCGGCCTTAAGCCGAGCCAACGTCGCCGCCACCTTTTCGGGAGATCCACCGGCGTTTTTTACCGGGGCCTCGTCCACTCCGGGGGAAGCGGTTTCGAACGGAACGCGCAAACGCTCCAGTAACCGTTTCCGGTAGGGAGACTGACTAGCAAGAATAATCTTCAGACTCATTCGTCCAGAAGAGAAAGATCGATCTCTTTTTCCTGCACGCTATTTCCGAGCAATAACTCTTTCACACTCGTAAGTTGCTCATCCGTGAGGTCGGGAAAGATGCGTTCCGGGAACAAGTCGAAGTCGCCCAAGATTGAGCTGACTGATGTCTTCGGTTCGTTGCTCATAATGTAAAAATGTATCCAAGGTTGGCAGGTTTGACCATCTTCATATGATTAGGATCTTGCAAAACGAATGCCCGCAAAATAATCGCGGATACCAGCCTCAAGACGCCACTGTGGCGCATAACCGAGCCCAGACTTAGCAAACGCCAGGTCGGCCTGCGTGAAACACTGGTACGTTTTGGGGTCATAGGGGTTCCTAAAATATTCAGGTAGGTAATCTGTACCCAGTACCCGATTCAGCAGAACGACTAACTCGTTGAAGCTGGTGGCCACCCCCGTGCCCACGTTGTAGATGCCCGGTCTGGCGTCCAACGCCAAAAGGTTCGCCCGCACTACGTCCTTCACGTAAACGAAGTCGCGCCGCTGTTCGCCAAACTCGAAGAGCTTGGGCATCTCCGCCCGTTTGATCTGGTTGGCCAAGTGCCAGATCATTGAAGCCGGTCGCCCCTTACCCGACTCGTGCGGTCCGTAAGCGTTGAAGTAACGAAGCCCCACCCAGTGAAGCCCTTTGAGATCGGACGGCACCCGACGGTCCATCTCCAGTTTTGACTCGCCGTAGTGGGTAATGGGCGTTTCCCCCTCCCCTTCGACCATAGGCGTTTCTTGGTGGCCGTAAACGCCGGCGGACGACGCATAAATAAATTTGGCCTCGGTCTTAAGCGCTAACGCAGCCACTCTGACGTATGAGTCGAGGTTATTTTTCCACAGAAGATCGTGGTCCGGAAAACGGGGATCGGTAATCGCCGCCTGGTGGAAGAGCGCATCGAGCTTACCTTCCCATGGCAATTCTTTCGCAACGTCGATGCACAGCTTTTTTCCGTGAAAGCCCGGAAGGTTTTCCTTCAGACCCAACGGATCGCGATCCATGACGGTAACGTCCCAACCGCTTTGCTCCAGCTCCAACGCAAGGTTACTCCCAAGAAAACCGCCCCCTCCGGTTACCAGCGCTCGTTTCATGCGACTGGTATAGCGATTAGCGTTGAGGATGGCAAAACATCGCCCACAGGGTAGGATCTCGACCCATGAAGCTACAAAATTGGGTTCTCGCGTCGTTATTCGCCGCTCCGGCCTTTGGCGATGTCTACATGGGCGAGCTGAACAAGGGCACCTGCACCAAAATTAAGGGAACGTACGGCGCGTACAGCAAGTCGGTGCTCTCCAACCGCAAGTACGAGGTCACGCTCGACGACGCCAGCAAATGCGGCAAAGCGATCTACGTTTTGAAGCGGGAGGGCCGCAAGCGCTGGGCCGTCTTCGCGGACGAAATGGGTTGCAAGTGTTACCTGAGCTTCTCACAATCGCTGCAAGACCAAAAGGGCCCGCCGTCGGCTAAGCAATAGGGGCGCCGATGAAAATGCTTCTGCTGCTTTCGCTTCTGGTCAGTTCAGCCTTCGCGGAAACTTCCATCCAACAGGGGGCCACGACCGCCAATGCGACCCAGTTCACGGTACTCTACGAGGGTACCGAAACCGTGCAGGCGATCGTCAAGGCCAAGGGGGCGAACGGGGTGCACACCCCCGCATTTGCTGAGGCGCGGAAATATCCGAACTCGAAAATGCCCTCCGTGCTGTACTACCGGTTTATGGGATTGCCGGCGGATACCAATCTCCTGCTGACGCTCGAGGAGACCAACACCCGGAAGGTGATCGACGAACGCAACTTCCGCACTCTAAATGTAGGCGAAGCCAAGAAGGTTCGCTTCGCGGTAGCCTCGTGCATGCAGGACGGCCATCCCGAGCAGGCCGCGCAGTGGACGGCGTTGCTGGAGAAAAAACCCGACGTCATCTTTTTGATTGGCGACAATGTTTACGCCGACACTGGGCTGGCACGCGGCGTGGGGGCCTCCCCCGAACAACTATACAGACGCTACGCGGAGACGCGCCGCACGCTCCAGCTTTTCAAGACGAAGAATCTCACCCCGATCATCGCCACGTGGGATGACCACGATTACGGCCTGAACGACGGCAACCGCAATTTTGTGAACCGGGACGAATCGAAGAAAATTTTCGGCTGGTTTTTTGCGCAGTGGCCAATACACCCCAATTACATCGAGGGGCCGGGCGTTTCCTTACAGTTCAATGGCTTCGGCCACCGCTTCTTTCTGATGGACGATCGCACCTTCCGTTCCGAGCCCAACGCCAAGGACGACTCCCATTGGGGACCCGAGCAGGAAAAGTTCCTGTACGACGCACTCAAGAGCGATAAAACGCCAACCTGGATTCTGAACGGGGATCAATTCTTCGGCGGTTACCATAAGTTTGAATCGTTGGAGGGGAATCACCCGAAGGCATTTAAACGTTTTCTCACGGGCATGAAAGCGTCCCTAGCACCCGTTGGCCTCATTAGCGGCGATCGTCATCTCGCCGAGATGATGCGCATTCCGGCCAAGGAGACTGGCTTTGAAACCTTCGAGCTGACGACGAGTTCGATTCACGCGAACGTTTACCCCGATGGCTGGGCGAAGCAGCCGAATGCGCGACAGATTATCGGCGTGGCCAACACGCTCAACTACGCCATTGTGGAGTCAAACGCGTCGGAAGGCAGTCTGAAGTTCAAAAGCACCGTCTACGGACCCAAAAGTAGGCTGCTTTTCGAAAAGGAATTCGATGTCCGTCGATAACTAACACACCGAAGACAACGGGTGCGGCCCCGTTTCGATCAAGACTGAGCCTAACCAAAATTGGCATCACGCTTGCTCCTCTAAACGCCATTGTTAGGAGTGGACGTATGCGAATTCTGAACGTGTTCATGCTTTTTTCTGCTTTTGCTCTCATTGTGGGTTGTAGCTCGGGTACCCCAACCACCCCGGCCACGGGAACCGAAACGGGAATGGGAACCGGAACCGGCGAGCTCCCCCCGCAGAACTCTAACGACTACGGGTCGGGTTACCCCCAGGATCAATATCGAAATCAATACGGAACAACAACTGCGCCAGACGATCTTCCCCCGGGAACGGTACCGGCGATCTTCGGCCACGATGGCCGCGACTGGACGATCTTTCTCGGGTTTATCCTGGATAAAAACAATAGCTACAGTGTTTGTAATCAAACCACGTACGGCAACCCGGTGAACCAGTACTCGATCTTCAACGCCCAAACTTTTGGAAACCCCTACGCCGCTTACAGCGCCGCAAATCCGCAAGCGCAGGTTCCCCCGACGATTTGGCAATACGACACGGCCACTGGCTTCGCTAACTTCGTAGGCTACCTACGAACGGGCGGCGGTCAGGGAATCACCGATCCCCGCACGCTCTGCGGTTACTAGTCCTTCAAGATTTCCAGTTTTAGGGTTTGCGCGAACGCGCCTTCCTCTAATTCTTTGACCAATTCCTTGTGGTGCCGAGAGAAAATTTTTTCCTCGGCCACCCTTTTTTCTTGGCACACTATTGCCAGCGCGTACCCCTTGTACGTACGCGCCCGGCCCAGCACGCGGGGGTCCGACGTCTCCGCACCCTCCGTTCCCTTCACGCCAACTAAGTAGCTTACCGGCAGGGCCCGCATATCGATCTTTAGTTCATTCCCGAGTCGCTTCCAAAACGAGGAGCGGTGCACTTCCCCCGGCGGCTGTGCGAAGTGGTGGCACCAGTCTTCCTTCCGCGCGGGGCCTAGCAAACCACAGGCTGCCTGGTGTGGGCACGGGGCCAGCATCCGGTGCGTAGTTCTCAATATTTCACGCGTCTCGATTACCGTGCGACTGACCTCATGGTTTCCAGGTTCGGCCCATACGAACGCCGAAGCCTTGGCCAACGAATCCACCAAAGCCGCCGAATCGCGGGCTCCCAATTCATTGACCACGTGGCTCACTAGCCAGACGGCATCCGCGGGTAAACGGGCGGGGGATGCATGCGTCTCCACGGTCGAGCGGGGAAATAGATGCTCCAGCTTCTCTCTAGCGAACCTCATCGCGGCATGAGACCGGTCGAATAAATGAACGACCGCGGTAGGAAACCGCTCGAGCCATTTCTCCGCCGCGACGCCGGTACCGCAACCGAAATCGACCAACGGTAGCCCTTGGGGCAGTCCCCCCTTCCCCTTCGCCTCGTCCAGAATCGCGTCCCACTTCCACCCGATGCGGCGGGCGAAAGTACGATCGTAAAGGGCAAGCAAGCGGGTGTCGTTCCAGTAGTCTTTACGTCGGCTAGACTCTTCGCCCAAAAAAACCTGGCGCAGCTCTTTGAGCGACTGTAGTTCGGCGGGGGTCAGTTCGGTTTCCTGTAAGGTCATTTGGGGGCTTGAAAATCTAGTTTTTCGTAAAGTGATTTCAAAAGCGCCGCGCGCCCTGCATCCCCCAGGGGACGTCCCGATTCGTGCAGTTCCACTAGCCCAGGCGGTAGCTCGGTAAGGAACCGCGATGGAACAACCTGAATGCGGCGACCGTGGCGCGGACGCGACTTAGCGCGGGTGAGCACCAGTTTCCGTTTCGCGCGGGTTACGCCGACGTAGAAGAGACGGCGTTCTTCCTGCACATCGCCGCCCAACGAACGATGGGGCAGCAGGTCTTCTTCAATGCCTACTAAATAAACGTGGCCGAACTCCAGCCCCTTGCACGCATGCAAGGTCATCAGCGACACCTTCGGCGTCTTTTCCTGATCGTCGCCATCGTCGCGAAGCTCCATGTGCTCTAAAAACTTGCCGACGGCTTTCCCCGTTCGCTCTCGCGTAGAGAAATGGCGGTTCAGAAACGAACCGAAGATATCGACCGCCTTCCAGCGTTTGTCTCCGGAGGTGGCCTCCGCGGAAATTTGGCGAAGGTAATCTTTGTAACCGAGCCGCATAAGCTCGTCGGCAAACGCATCGCCCGGCTTTTCCTTCGTCAGCACCGCTTGTTGCAACCCTTCCAGAAAAGTCAGCAGCTGGGTCAGGGCGGTGGCCGCCTTGGGATCGGAATCCATTTTTGAATACGATTTGGCCGCATCCACGAACGAAAGGTGGCTCTCGTCGGCCATCGCCTGAATCTTCTCGTAAGTTTTGTCCCCGATGCCGCGGGATGGAATATTGAGAATGCGGCGAAGCGCCACATCGTGGGGCCGAAACGCGCAGCGAAGAAAAGCTAAACAGTCGCGCACTTCGCGGCGATCAAAGAACGACGTGCCACCACTCACTTTGTAATCGACGCCGAGACGCCGCAACTCGGCTTCGAACCAACCGCTCTGCCCGTTGGAACGGTAAAGCAACGCGATATCGTTAAGGGGAACTCCCTCTTTTTTGGCCGTTTCGATCTCCTGCGCGACCCACTCGGCTTCTTCCGTCTCGCTTTCGAAGACGAACAGTTCGGGCATCCGCGCTTCCAGAAAAGTGCCGCACGCCTTCAGTACCTTATCGTGCCGGGTGGTATTCTTCACGATGATCGCATTGGCGAGGCTAAGAATCGGCGGGGAGCACCGGTAGTTGCGTTCGAGGCGCACGACTTTGCATCCGCGAAAAGTCTTGGGAAATTCCAGAATATTCGACACGCAAGCACCTCGCCAACCGTAGATCGCCTGATCGTCGTCACCGACCACGGTGAGATTTTTGTGATCCTTGGTCAGCATCTTCAAGAGCTTCATCTGTACCGGGTTGGTGTCCTGAAACTCATCGACCATCACCTGTGCGAACTGCGCCCGAATCTTGGGCGCGACCTCGGGATTTTCTAAAAGCTTAATGGGCTCGAGCAGCAGGCCATCGAAATCGACGAGCGCAAGCTTCTGTAGCCGGCTTTCGTAGCGAGGGAGTAGCCACTCCGTAGCTTCTTCGTAAGCGTCTTCCGACTGGGCCGCACGTTGACCGGTTTCCCGCCACTGTCCCAAACGCTTAAGCAGTGTTTCGGTGTCGAAAGATTTTTTTTCGTGATGCTTGAGATCGGCCATCAGATCTTTGATGAGGTCCTCGGCGTCCCGCTGATCCACGACGGAGAATCGTTTCGGCAAGCCCA
>JAYUBV010000485.1:0-4386 GCA_043740655.1 Pseudomonadota bacterium
GTCTTTGCCAAAGAAACTGCCCGTTCGTGAAGAAATGCTGCGTTCATGAAAAATATTTAACACGGCTTTTTTCAGTCAGCGCGAAGGCATCGCGGCGGCGCGGAAAATGGGCTGGAAACCATTTCAAACCAAACCGTCGTTAGGAAAGTAACCATGCGCGAAAGATCGAAAAAGAAGTGGAAGTGCCGACCCCATTCTCGGTGACGAACTTTTCTCGTCACTTACCTCGTCAAATAAATTCGCCGCACGCACCCCAAAAAAGAACGCAACCCGCACGCGGACTTGGCGATAGTTCGGCCAAGCGAATAAAAAGTTGAAGACGGATACCCACCCAACACTTCGGCCGCCGCGCGGAACGTCGTCAAAGACGCCGGCCAAAAAATGCCGCGGACGACGTGGCAACTCCAGTCCCCGCCTTACCAACCAGCGGACGTCGAAAAACGCCACTCCTCCAGTTGTTTTTCGCTCTGCTCAGCCCCCCTGACTAACTCCCACCCACCGTCTACCCCACCGGCGCACACTCCAAGTCCACAGCGAAGATCTGAGCCTGAGCGGTGGATCACGATTTGCTCCTTAAAGTGCGGGACCGTTCCGGACAGGGGTTTTACGGGAATGCTTGGGACTTTTTACCCAAAAATGGTGCTCCGTATTCTAGGCGCATTCAGCCTTGTTTACGCGACTTCAGCGCGCGCGGAAGACAGCCTGGCCGACGTGGGTCGCAAGGCCTCAACGCAGTATTTTGCCGAGTTTTATAGCTACGAAGCGCCGCACGGTGCCCCGGCCAAATCCCATACCTTTGCCCGTTTTTTTAAGCTAGAGAACGGCGCGATGACCGAAGTGAACGACATCAGCTGGCTACCGGCCCCCAATTACTTTCGCCGAAATAAAAAGGTTCCCCTTTTGGGTATCGTGCCCGGCCACAACTATTCGCTCGGCGAGACGATGGGCTTTGCGGCGGGAAAAAAGCTTAGCTCGCAGGGGCAGTACCCGATTTCACCCGAGCTCTTCGAAGCGGCCAAACGCCGCAAGGCGGAGTTGGAAAGCGGGGGGCTTGAGTACCGTATGTTGGGCGGTGCAGGCCATCCCAATTGCATCCAGGCGGTAGCGGGAGTGCTGGGGCATTTGCGGACCGGCGACAAGCGTGGAGTGGTCGCCACCGAAGCCGTAGTGAAATCTTTTTTAGACTCGGGCGAAATGGGGCCGCAATGGAAGAACGGCGTGAACCTCGCTACTTCGGCCAGGGTTTCGGCGACCCCTTCGGGTTACCGCCCCCAGGCTAACGTTCCGCCCACGCCGCTGACCCACGGAAGCCAAGGCGTACGCATCTATCCGGCCGGCATCGCCCCCGTTCCCAATCGCCAACCCATTCTTTTTCGGCGCCGTTAATGCGAAAAAGGCAGGCAGTACCCCCGCCTGGCTAACTCCCACCGACCGTCTACCCCACCGGCGCGCACTTGCAGTCCACACCCGAAAACTGAGCCTGGGGGATGGAATACGGATTGCTCTTTAATGGGACGGGCAGTTCTGCAGAGGGGTTTCCAGGGATGTTGAAGGCTTTCTATCCAAAAATGTTACTCCGTATTCTAGGCGTATTCAGCCTCGTTTACGCGACGTCCGCGCGTGCGGAAGACAGCCTGGCCGACGTGGGCAGGAAGGCGTCTACCCAGTACTTCGCGGAGTTTTATAGCTACGAGGGGCCGCTCAATGGCTTCAGTAAATCCCACACCTTTGCCCGATTCTTCAAGATGCAGAACGGCGCGATGACCGAAGTGAATGACATTAGCTGGCTACCGGCCCCCAATTACTTTCGGCGAAACAATAAGCTTCCGATCTTAGGCATCGTTCCAGGCCACAACTATTCGTTGGGCGAGACGATGGGAATAGCGAATGGGAAAAAGATTAGTTCCCAAGGGCAGTTCCCGATTTCCCCCGCGCTCTTCGAAGCGGCCAAGCGTCGCAAGGCTGAATTAGAAGGTGGTGCGCTTGAGTACCGCGGGCTTGGCGGCGAAGGTCATCCCAATTGCATTCAGGCTGTAGCGGGAGTGTTGGGCCAATTGCGGACTGGTGTTAAACACGGGGTGGCCGCAACCGACGCCGTGGTGAAATCCTTTTTAGATTCGGGCGAGATGGGGCCGCAGTGGAAGAATGGAGTGAACCTCGCTACTTCGGAAACGGTTTCGGCGACCCCTTCGGGTTACCGCCCCCAGGCGAGCGCTCCGCTGACGCACGGAAGCCAAGGCGTACGCATCTATCCGGCCGGGATCGCCCCCATTCCCAATCGCCAACCCATTTTATTTCGGCGTCGTTAATGGGCAGACCCCTTCGCGATTCCCACCGAGGTGTATCTGACCAATACCGCGTTAGAGGCCTCGCTAACGGAGTTTAAGCGTATGCTCAGCGTGCTTTTCTCCGATCGCATCCCGGAGAGTTGGTACTCACCGGGGATTGGATCGTGAGCGTGGCGGGGATGCGACCCGGTTACGCTGATGACCGTGGGCAAGCTGGACCTGCCGGTCGGCAAAGAGATGCTTCAAGAAATGCGTTTGACCGAAGATGGCAAACGGGTCGTCGGCCACCGCGGGAAAAAAGGAACTCTTCGAGATCAACGTCGCGGCCGTCCTTGCCCGCGCCAAGCACTAGTCGCCAATCAGTAGGGAATAGGGAATCGCCACCAGGGTGTTGTTTCCGCCCGCGTAAAAGATCCTGCCGTCGGGGGAGAAGCTAAATTCGTAGGGATGATCGTGGACGTTGAACCGACCTTTAGCGGCGTGGGTCTCGCCGTCGATTACCTCGATAAAATTTTTCATGGTGCGGCCGCTTCCGTAAAGCACCAAGAGGTCCCCGTTCACGGGGTTAAGGAAAAGATCCGACACCCGGTACTCGAGCGGATCGGCGGAGGGTTCGAATAACCAGCGGGGCTGGCCTCCCGGAGTGTCAATGACCGCGAAGGAGCCGTCGGTTTGGTGCCCCCAGAGGTAGGCGCGCTTGCCATCTTTACTCCAGAGCACGTTCTCGGGATCCCGGCCCCTCCAACCATCCCCGCGCATTTTCCATTCGGTGGCGGTGTGGGGTACCGGGGTTAGCTTTCCGTGTTCGTCGAATTCGACGGTTTCGAGCCGGGCGGTTTTGCTCTCCGTCCGTGTACTAATGATCGAGAGGCGTTGGGTACCGGGTATCACGGCAAATTTGCGCAAGGCGGCGCGGTCGGGCCCAAGGTACTCAGGAAACTGCACCCGGATTCGGGAGTTATCGCGCGCGTCCACCCGGTAGGTCTCGTCGCCGAGCCCGACAAAAAAGCGGTGTCGGTCGCCGGCCGACTTATATTGATGGAGTTGAAACTGGCCCGTGCCATCACCCACCACCGTGCCCTTGGTCCAATCGGGCACGCCGTTTTGAAAGGGATAGCGTTTTAAATCCCCGTTACTCAGCGGAAACCAAATCGCGTCGCCGTGTGGGCCGAAGAAAACGGTGCCGTGATGAACCCCATCATTTGGGCGGGTGAACTCACGGAGCTGCTTCGTCTGCCGATCGTAAACGAAGATCGTTTGGCCGGGCGCTTGGCGTAGGTCCGACTGCGATACCAAATAGCGGCCGTCGGGAGAGACCTTCGCACTGCCGGAGTTCTGAAACTCAATTGGGGTTTCGAGGACGGTCTTGTCCACGGTCTGGCGAATGACGTTGTCCCCGCGTTCTATACGTTCGGCCATCTGCCCGAGATCCCGCAGTAGGCGTAAGATCGTGGAAGGGATTTTCCATTCCTTGGCGTCCACCATCATTTCGAACTCTTTGAGCCGACGTTGAATCGCGTGACGATCGCGTCCCGGCTCATCCGGTACTTCGAACGGATTTCCGCCGGCCTGCATGTCGCGCAGGGTTTTAGACGAAAGTCCCGTGCCGATCCTTTCGATGAGATCGCGGTAAGTGGTCGCGACGAGGGCTTCTCCGTTGGGATCACTACTTGCCGCGGTGGCGAAGCTGACTAAGCACGTTGGGGTTGAGGTAGCGAAGGCGAGAGTTCCCAGACCGTGTATTAGAAAGAGGAGTAAAGGCCTCACCGGATGATCCTCGCTTCGTAGGCAAGGGGGTGCACGACGCCGTTGCCCTGGGCGAACAGCGTTTGGCCGTCGTCGGAAAACCGGAAGTTGTAGGTGCCGGAAGGCAAATCCACGCGCCCCCGAGCCTCCTGCGTTTGCGAATCGATAATGTTGGCCCACACCTTACCGTTTTCCTGCAGCACGACGAGCAGTTCGTGCCGGTCTTCTCGGGGATTGACCAATACGGTTTGGAGCTGGGCTTTTGAAGTCACCGCAAGCGCGCGAAGCTTTCCTGCCTCGATTATGCACAACGTATTGTCACTGGTTTTCCACAGGTACGGAGTTTTGCCGT
>JAYUBV010000486.1:0-1241 GCA_043740655.1 Pseudomonadota bacterium
CACCCTAACTTTGCAGCTTTTAACTTATACCTCTACTTCCCCGTTTTCGCGCTTCAAGTCAATTTCGTCCGTCGGGGGAACCAGATCCGGAATCGCCTCGACCACCGGCTCGGGCACGGGCTCCGGCGCGGCTTTCGGGGAAAAAGAATCTAAATGTCGGCTGATGGTTCGGGGGTGGATGCCCAATATCTGGGCGGCCAAGCGTTTATCGCCGTTCGTATTCTTCAGCATCTCGTCGATCACCAGCTTTTCGATCTCCCGCAAGGGAACTCCCAAAGGGATGGTCAGCGAGTTGGCCTTCTTAGTAGTGCCGGCTACTTCGGGCGGCAGTTCGGCCACCTCAAGGGTGCCGCTGCGGTGCAACACCACGCAACGTTCCATCAGATTCTCTAGCTCGCGGATGTTGCCGGGCCAGTCGTAGCTGGTGAGACAGTCCATCGCGTCGGGGGTGACGTACGGAATCGTGCGGTTATTCTTTTTGGCGCTCTTGGCCAAAAATTTCTTCACCAGCACGGGGATGTCCTCCCGCCGTTCGCGCAACGAGGGCACGTTGAACTGGACGACGTTCAAACGGTAATAGAGATCCTCGCGAAACTTACCGGCCGCGATCTCTTCCTTCAGGTTCGCGTTGGTCGCCGCAATCACGCGCGTATTGATGGAAATCGTCGCCGTGCCGCCCAGCCGCTCGAACTCGCCTTCCTGCAGAAAGCGCAGCAGCTTGGTCTGCAGCGCGATCGGAGCGATGCCAACCTCGTCTAAAAACAGGGTACCGTTCTCGGCGGACTCGACCCGCCCCTTTTTCCGCTTGTGCGCGCCAGTGAAAGCACCGGCCTCGAAACCAAATAGTTCGGCTTCAAGCAAATTCTCCGGAATCGCGGTGCAATTGATTTTGACGAGCACGCCGTCCCGCCGCTCGCTATTACGGTGTATGTAATCGGCGAGCACCCCCTTGCCCGTTCCGCTCTCGCCTTCGATGAGCACGGTCGCCTGACTCTGCGCCGCCTTGTCCGCCATGGACAACATGTCACGGTAAGCGCGGGACCGGCCGACCATCGCGTTTTCGCTTTCGCGATCGCGCGCCATCATCTCTTCTTTAAGTGAGATGTTCTCGTCGACCAGCCGTTTGCGTTCGAGCGCCTTGTGCACAGTGGTGAGCACCGCCATGCGCTGTAGGGGTTTAGTGATGAAATCGTACGCTCCCTTCTTCATTGCCTCCACGGCTACTTCCACGGTGCCGTAGG
>JAYUBV010000487.1:0-1232 GCA_043740655.1 Pseudomonadota bacterium
GAGCGGGTAGAACGCGAACTATGCGTCGACGTGATTATCGCCAGCCACCCGGCCTCCCGTTACGATCGGCACCCCGATTTTTTCGGCGGGCGCGAGCGGCGACTGGGTCAGACGATGGAGCTAGTGAAGCAGGCCAAGTTCGTCATCGCGCACGCTAGCACGGCTCTTAGCTTCGCCAACCTCTTCGAAAAACCAATTCTCTTCGTCGCAACGTACGAAATGACGCGGCACCCGATTTTTCAGGGCTGCCGCACGGTAGCCTCGGCCTTCGGGAAAAAACCGATTATCATTGATCGGGCAAAACGCATCGACTGGAACCGCGAACTTACGATTGATGCCATGAAGTACCGGGCCTACCGCACCACTTTTGTAAAGAACGACGGTACGCCCGATCTTCCGTCCTGGCAGATTCTTTACGACTACTTCTTCAGCGTCGCCGGGAGAACCGCTTAATGGCGATTTACGTACTGGGCGCCGGGGAACACGCGCGCGTCGTGACGGAAGCGATCGAGCTACTGGGTTACCTTGTAAAGTACGTGGTCCCGCAGCCGCAACGCCAGGGTGATGTTGCTCAAACAACCTTTCTCACCTCCCCTCCGCCGGACTGCGAAGGCGTAGTTTGTGGTATCGGTTCCGTTGGCGATTCCACAATTCGCCGCAGGGTACTGGGCGCGTTTCAAGGCTATGACGAGAGCTTCTTTAACATCTTTCACCCCGAGTCGTTACTTTCCCGCAAAGTGATCTGGGGACGCGGCATCTTCACCGCACGGGGCGCCATTGTGAATCCGCATGCCCGGATTGAAAATCACGTGATCCTTAACACCGGATCGATCGTCGACCACGATGCGCATTTGGAAGTCGGCACCCACATCGCCCCCGGGGCAGTCCTTTCGGGTAACGTCCACTGTGGACCCTTTTGCCACATCGGCACCAACGCCACGGTCGTCCAGGGAGTGACCCTAGCCGGCGGTATCGTGATCGGAGCCGGGTCGGTGGTCCTAAAATCCATTCTAGAGCCAAACACGGTCTGGGTGGGAAATCCCGCGCGGAAAATTAGGACGCTCACTGAAGGGGTCCGGTGATAGAGCAATCCGAAACCTTTCCTCCGCTAACGGTCGCCCCGCTTTCTGCGAAAATGCGTTTCTTGATCACGCTGCTGGCCAGTGGCCTGCGCGCCGGCATTTCATTTTTTACCGGACTCTTTCTTGCCCGTGCTTTAGGGCCCGCCGAGT
>JAYUBV010000488.1:0-13597 GCA_043740655.1 Pseudomonadota bacterium
AAGCTTAAAGAAGGTGAAATCCTCGGCGTCGATTTCGGCGTGGTAATGGATGGCTACTACGGGGATAGTGCGATCACTCTTCCCGTGGGTAAAGTATCTCCGGCCGCCAACCAACTGATGCGCGTCACAAAGGACTCACTGTACGCGGCGATAGACGAGTGCCGTCCCGGTAACACCCTGAAAGACATTGCGGCCGCGGTCGAACGAACGGTGAAACCGTTCGAGTACGGTATTGTGCGTGATTTTGTAGGCCACGGCATCGGACAGAAGCTCCATGAGGAGCCCCAGGTGCCTAACTACGTCGCTGGCGCGAGCAACTTGAAGCTCCGCCCTGGAATGACCATCGCGATTGAACCCATGATTAACGAGGGCTCGGCCGGCGTGAAGGTTTTGGGCGATAAGTGGACCTGCGTTACGGAGGACGGACGCCTTTCCGCCCATTTCGAACATACGATTTTGATTACTGAAGACGGCCACGAGATTCTGACGGATTGGGAAGGTCAGAAGTACGGAAGTTGGCTGGAGGGATAATACGGGAAGCTATGGCGAAGGAAGATCTCATTGAGGTTGAGGGCACGGCAATCGGGCCCCGGTTAATGCGATGTTCAGAGTTGAAATTCCCAATGGAAACATTATCTTGGCCCATATTTCGGTGAAAGAGTGGATTGATTACATTCGCATTCTTTTTGGGGATAAGGTGACCGTGGAATTGTCTCCATACGATCTCTCCCGACGGCGCATCACGTATCGGGCGAAATAAGAGAGTTTTCATTAGTTTAAATTGACAACGCGGAAGGGCTTAGCCTAAAAAAGCTCTTTATTATTTTCGGGGCAAACTACTGTGAAAGTTAGAGCTTCAGTTAAAAAGATTTGTATTAAATGTCGGATATTTAGACGTGGCGGCGTAGTTCGTGTGAGCTGTGAAGATCCACGTCATAAGCAGCGTCAGGGGTAATGTACTGTGGCTCGTATTGCAGGCGTTGATCTACCAAGAAACAAACGAATTGAAGTAGGTCTAACGTACATCTTTGGTGTAGGTCGTAGTCGGTCTAAGGCTGTTCTAAAAGCCGTAGGCGTCGATATAGAGAAAAAAACTGACCAGTTATCGGAAGACGAAGTTTCCAAGATCCGTGATTACTTGGAAAAGAACTTTGACGTAGAAGGCGAACTCCGTCGTGTGATCGCCATGAACGTAAAGCGTTTGATGGATTTGGGTTGTTATAGGGGATTGCGGCACCGCAAAGGGCTGCCTGTGCGTGGTCAACGTACTCATACCAATGCACGTACGCGCAAAGGTCCTCGTAAGACTGTAGCTGTTCGGAAACAGCTCAAAGTAATGAAGTAATGGAGTGGTGAAGTGAGCAGTGAAAATCCAGCCGAAGTAACTGAACAGAAGCCAGCCGCGCCAGTAGCCGCGGCCGAAGGCGACAAAAAAGAGATTAAAGAGGTCGTAAAAAAGAAGAAGGGCCGCCGGGAAATTCCGGTGGGCAACTGTTACATCCAGTGCTCCTTCAACAATACGATCGTCACCATCACCGACCCCGCCGGCAACGTTGTTTGCTGGTCGTCGTCGGGACGTAAAGGATTTAAGGGCGCTCGTAAGAGTACCCCGTTTGCCTCACAGGTCGCCGCGGAAGACGCAGGGCGCCTAGCAGTTGAAAATGGAGTGCGGTCACTTTCGGTTTACGTGAACGGCCCCGGTGCGGGACGTGAAACGGCTCTCCGTGGTCTTCAGGTCGCAGGACTTAAGATTTCGTACATCCGTGACATCACGCCGATCCCTCACAATGGTTGCCGTCCCCCGAAAAAGCGTCGGGTCTAAGGAGTAAGCAGTGGCTCGTTCGATTACCTCAAATTGTAAGTTTTGCCGTCGTGAAAATACGAAGCTCTTTCTAAAGGGCGATCGTTGTTTTACTGATAAATGCGCGTTCGAACGTCGTTCGTACCCGCCCGGTCAGCACGGTCAGCGTCGTACCAAAGTCTCCGACTACGGTTTGCAGCTGCGTGAAAAACAGAAGATTAAGCGCATCTACGGAATGCTTGAGAATCAGTTCCAAGTTTACTTCGACAAAGCAGACCGTAAAAAGGGCGCGACTGGCTTGAACCTGTTGCAGCGTCTCGAAACCCGTTTAGACAACGTTGTCTACAAAATGGGCTTCGCGGATAGCCGCAAAGAAGGCCGTCAGTTAGTGACTCACTCTCACTTTCTGGTGAACGGTAAAGCGGTTAACGTTCCTAACTTCATTCTCAAACAGAATGACGAAGTGACCGTGACGCCGAAGAGCCAAAAAGCAGTTCCGATTCTTCGCGCCATGGAAAACGTTAAGAAACGTGAGATTCCGGATTGGCTCGAGACCATGCCCGCGGATTTTAAAGGCAAGATTAAGTTCTTGCCGGAGCGACACCACGTGACGCTGCCGATTGATGAGAACTTAGTGGTTGAGCTGTACTCTCGATAATTCATTATCCAGGAGAGATTTATGGACGTTACTTTAGCCCCAAAAAACTGGCGTGCCCTCATTAAACCGAAGGGCATCGAAGTCGAACGCGACACGCTGACCGATACGTACGGAAAGTTCGTAGCGAAGCCGCTTGAACGCGGTTTCGGTACAACTATCGGAAATAGCCTGCGCCGCATTCTGCTGTCGTCGCTTCAAGGCGTTTCGGTAACTGCCGTTCGCATCGAAGGTGTACTGCATGAGTTTTCCGCCCTTTCGGATGTTGTGGAAGATGTCGCTGACATCATCCTGAATCTGAAAGAAGTTCGCTTCAAAATGTATGTCGAAGGTCCTAAGACCGTAACGGTTGAAAAGAGTGGCCTCGGTCCAATTACGGCCGCCGACATCCAGACCGATGACTCGGTTGAAGTGTTGAACCCCTCGCAGCACATCTGCCAGCTGGGTAAAGAAGGAAAGTTCAAAGCCGAACTCCGCTTGGAGTACGGTAAGGGCTTCGTTCCTACGGAAAACGTGAAACGCGAAGATCTCCCGGCCGGTGTGATTCCGGTCGATGCGTTCTATTCGCCGATTCGCAAAGTGAACTATCAGGTAAACCACGCTCGTGTCGGTCAACGCACCGACTACGACAAACTGGAACTCGAAGTGTGGACCGACGGTTCGGTTCGTCCGGAAGACGCGGTCGCCTATAGCTCGAAGATCCTCAAAGATCAGCTGAGCATTTTCATCAACTTTGATGAAAGCCTCGAGCCAGAAGTGGTCGAGCCGGTCATCGAACAAGAGAAGATTAACGACAATCTTTACCGCACGGTGGACGAGCTCGAACTTTCGGTTCGCTCGGCCAACTGCCTCCAGAACGCCGGTATCAAATACATCGGTGAGCTGGTTCAGAAAACCGAAGCGGAAATGCTTAAAACCAAGAACTTTGGCCGTAAGTCACTCAATGAGATCAAAGAAATTCTCACCGAGATGGGCTTGGGCTTTGGACTAAAGATCGAAGCTTTCGATCCCGAAGCTTATTTCGCCAACAAGAAGAAAAAAGACGGTTCGGACACTCTGAACTAAGAACTAGGGTAGTATGCGGCACTTACAGATCGGAAGAAAATTAGGCGTCGATTCCTCGCACCGTATCGCTTTGTTGCGGTCGCTGACGTTGGCTTTGATTGAAAAAGAGGCCATCAAGACGACCAAAGCTCGTGCGAAAGAGCTTCGTTGGTTTGCCGATCGCATGGTGACGTTGGCCAAGCGTGGCGACGTGCACGGTCGTCGTCACATGGTGAAGCTGTTGGGCTCTACTGAGACCAAGGTTCCCGGTGAGAACCGTGTTCGTAACGCTATCGCAAAAGTTTACGAGACGTACGCGCCTCGTTTCAAAACCCGTCCGGGTGGCTACACGCAGATGATGCATTTGCCCGATCGTCGCGCGGGAGATAACGCCGAGATGGTTCTGATGCGTTACATCCCGGATGCGGATGAAGACAAGAAGGCCACCAAGGGTAAGAAAGACTCCGCCGAGAAGCTGAAGAAAGACACGAAGCTCGCGTCTTCCGAAGCCGAGGACAAGCCGGCGAAAAAGACTGCCAAGGCGCCGAAAGCCGATAAGGCCGTTAGCAAGTCGAAGAAAGAGACCAAGGAAAAGGCTTAATTTTTGGTCCAGACTAAAGCCACATTCCTTGGTTTTGGTTTGATCGTCGCCTTTTTCGGTATTCTCGTCTTTACCCCCAGATTATTGGAGCGGGCCCGCTTTAAGATGGATTTTGCCGGATGGCCAGATCTGCGCGCGGAACGGTTTCCCGTAGACCATAAATTTGATGTCGTCCGTTTCCCAGGTCGCGCGGGCAAACTGGCGCTGAACGAACTGCCTCCAAACGAGCAGGGTTACCTCGTCCATTTTTGGGCGACCTGGTGTCCTCCCTGTATCGAAGAGCTCCCTTCTTTAGAGCTTCTCCACCGGCAACTCGACTCGATGAAGACCCCGCACCCTACTCTGATCACGGTTTCCGTGGATGAGAAGGCCGCCGACATTCAAAAGTTTTTGCCGACCCTTAAGACCGACACCACCTTCGTGATTCTGTTGGATACGGAAGCCGCGTCTGCCCAGGCATTGGGGACAAGCCGCTTCCCCGAATCGTACTGGATTCGTCCGAATGGCAGCATCCGCCACAAATGGATTGGCCCGCAGAGTTGGAGCTCGCAGGAAGTTCTGTCGCTCTTATTGCCGAAGCCTAAGCCCGTTCGGCGCTAAGCTTTCCCCGTGATAAAATGAAATCATGAAGCTTTTAACCACCGTGATCGTCGTGGCCTCCCTGGCCCAGGCCAGCCCCTCCCACCAGCCGCCCCGGGCTGGGCTCCTTGAGCAGCTTCAGAAGATTCAGGCGGGGATTTTAGATAGCAAAACCAACCTGAAAACTTCGGAAAAGAACCTGGAAACCATCGAAACCGAGATGGAGACCCTAAAACGTCTGGAAACTGAGCACGTGCAGCTGAAAGCCGACGTGGTCGAACAGATTGCGAACGTTTCAGCGAAGGAAAAGGGGAAAGCTAAAGAAAGCTTCCTGCGAAAGGCCAATAAGCTAGAGGCCGACGTACATCGACAGCTGGGTGAGATTCGCTCCCGCTTCGGACCACTGGAGAGTGAACGGGTTTCTTGGAGCGAGAGAAAGAGTAAGTACACAACGCTTATCGGCGACCTAACTAAGAAGGAATCGGACCTGAACGAACGGTTGGCGATCGCCACTAACGCTGCGGCTCCGGCGACGCTCGATTCGGCGCCCGGTACGAACGCCACGTCAGCCCAAGGGGGGCCGGCCGCGATTAACCAGACGCCCGAGCCCACTCTGGTCGATCCCAAGGCACCTACCGGTGTCCCTGCGGAAAAAAAGGCTCCGTGATTTCGTTCCCCTACTTTCTTACAAGCTGATTCCCCGCAACCTTGGCCGCCTTGACGAGTTCTACGAAGTTTAGGGTGCAGGCTGCGTGCGCTGGATTAGTGACCTGCCCTTCGCTGACAACCAGGTAGTCGCCCTTCTGCTGTTCTTTGGCGGCCTGTAGCTCGCGGCGGCCATTTTCGATCGTTACTTCACCGTCGTGAATGGCCTTCCATTCCCCTTCCGCGAGAACGCGGTCGAAGGTATAGAGCGCGTCCATCGTGGCATTCTCACCGAGCAACGGTTCCATTACCGTTTCGGTGGCGGATTGCTTCACGGTGAGGCGACCATCCTTTGGACCCTTCTTCTTCTCCGCGTAAAGTTCATTACGCCGCTTGGTCAATTCTTCCGTGCGGTCGACCAGACGCTTTTTGAGCGCTTCGCCGTGGCTAGCCGCGGGGCCAAACATTTGTGTCTCAAGCTGGTCGGCCATTTTTCCGGTTTGGGAACGGACCGCCGGACCGCGCCGGAATGGGGACCACGGGAACGGCATACGCTCGTACCAGCGCGCCTGGTTATTTCCCAAAAACCGGATACCCGCCACCAGATCGGCCATGAGGTCCGCGGCCGGCGACGGTTTACTGAGGTCGAGACTGGTTTGATACGTACCGATACGGTTCAGATAAGCCATGCTTTTGGTCAACGTATCCGCCGATACACCGGATTTCCAGCCGGGACGCAAAACCGATGATTGCTCGACGGCGAGATCCACCAGCAAACCATCTACTAGCTTCTTGCCCAAAGCGTGGCGGGCTTCGAACTGAGGATCCCCTTCGGGAGTCACGGCGAGTTCGGCCAGCACTTTGTCGAGGGCCGACAGTTTGTCCTCAAAGTTAAACGACTGGGTCAGCGCCGCATTCATTCCCTCGCCGCCGATAAAATTCGCATTGTGCAGTTTTTCGGCGGAAACGTTGATGACGGTAATGTTGGGCTGCATGTCGTTCACCGTGGGGCGCACGGTAAGCACACCCTGGTGTTTGTATTTTCCAAACCACCCTTTGGTTTTGGCGAAATCGGGGCCGGTGGCTCCTTCGTCGGCAACATTGTACGAAACAACCACGCGCGATCCGGGATTACGGGCCTCGATGGCTTTTTGCGCCGCGGCGGCCTGCGCGGCCAAACGTTTTTCATTAGGTTTACGGTAGCCGTCGATGGAGATCTGTCCGGTCGTGTCCGTAGGACTGACCTTTACCTCTTTACGTTTCGCGTCGACTCCGACGGCTTCCTGTTTAAACTTATCCTTTAAGATGAGTTGGCTACCCTTTTCCGAGCTCGCGTCGGGTTCCCCTTTGAGGTAGGTTTTCAAATCCTTGTAGCCGTGTTCGATCTCCTCGTCGGTCGGAATCAGGCGACTGCTCATCAGGCCTTCAATTTGGTGGTCACCCTCGTTGACCACCAAAAAGCGGATTCCGTGGCTCGCCGTCGCACGGATTAAATCCATTTGCCCCATCAGCTCGTCGCCGTGCTTTTCACCGTCCACCGTTTTGAATTTATTGTTCAAGAGCACGACGGTCTTGCCGTGGAAATCCTCCAAAAGGTTCGGTCCCTTGGTAACGCTACGGTCCAAATCGAGGAAATTGTTGAGCGAGATGTCCCAGACATCGAGCGTTTTACCCGAACGCTTAGCCAAATCACGCCACGCCTTGATCTCTTCCTGGGTCGTGCCGTGGTTGGTCACGAGGAGAATGTCGGAGTTCGGTGTTTTTTGGTATTTTTCACCGATGCGCACCGGATAGGTATTCTGCTGAACCGCCCGACGGGTTCCGGGCGCTTCGATTTGTCCCAGCTGCAGATCAACCTGCATTTGGGCGCTGGCGTAACTCTCCGCCCCGGGGAGCACCCCCATCATTCCTTTGATATTCGTGCTCTGGCCAGCCTTGAGATTCGAAATTTCTTGCAGAAGTCCCTTGTTCCAATCGATTGGCTTTCCTTCACTATCCATCAGCACAATATTTTTTCCCATCTCGCCGTGATTGGCCATGCCAAGACGCGTAGCGACTTCACGCTTCAGATCCGAGGCGCCGCCGAAGTCGCGGCCGGAGATATTAGTGACCTTCCATTCCATCTTGGCCGCATCGCCCGGGGCCAGCGTTTCGATGGCGTGTACCGGTTCGATTTTTATCGGGAACTGGATGGTGAAGTGGTGCGGCTTATCAAAATTGGTGTACGGACGGTCCACTTCCGCCTGGAACGATAAAGGCCGGGCGGCGTCGGCACGTTCGAAGGCTTTGTCCTTTTCGACGATGTTCGTATCCGGAATCTTGAACGGCAGAACTTCCTTATCGAAGACGTACTCTTCGCCCGGCGCGAGAGACTTCGGAACCTTCAGCTCCACTCCTTGGGGGACTACCCATTCGCTCGAACCGAGATAAACCGTGACCGGGTGATTCGGCGGAGTGGGCATGCCGCCGGTATTCCTGACTCGCAGTTTCTGAATCGTCGCCTTTTCGCCGGGCTCGTTGATCGAATCTCCGTTATCGTTGTGCATCTGGAAATCGACGATCGTCATGTCGTAGCGCTGTCGGTACTCGCGCTTACGGCCACCGCCGTCGTCTACGGTAATCTTGTATTCGCCGTCGGGCGCATCGGCGCCCTTACTGACGCTAGCATTCCCGTTATGGCCACTGCTGCCGCGGCTACCGCTGCTACCGTCGGACGTAGAGTGGGAGGTCGTGTAGGTGCTAGTGGTCGTATTTCCCTCGCTGTCCGTGCTCGAAGTCTCGTGCGTTTCGGTCCAATGGTAACCGCTACCACCGGAGCCCCCGGCACCACCGCTGCCGCCGCGTCCATTCGAGCCGGCTTTTCCGCCTTTGCCACCGCGGACCTCGGGCAGAGCCAACATAATTAAGTGAGTGTCGTCACCCGTGACGCGAACATTAATCTTACCCCCGGCTCCGGCCTTCTCGCCGCTCGTCGCTTTTCCGCCGTCGCCCCCACGACCGCCATCGTTACCGTTGCCGCCGTTGGAAAATTGTGAATACGAATTACTACCGTCGGAACCGCGACCGCCATCCTGGCCGTTACCACCGTCACCGCCGGCGCCACCGTGTCCACCATTAGCCCGCAACGGGATGTACCCTTTTTTGCCGATCGTAATGGTTTCGCGAACCTGTTGGGGGCCGCTACCGGCCGGGTTGAATTGTCCTTCGAGAATAAGGGTTCCGTTGGGACCGGACTTGAAGCTGACGTTGATGTCACCCGACTTTTGTCCGGCTTCGGCGGGTCCGGCGTGGCCGCCGTCGGCGCCATTGGTGTCGCTACTCGCACTTCCGCTGCGGTCCGTACCGTTACGACCGTTTTGTCCATTCCGTCCAGATACGTCGAGGTTACGAAGATCCTCGGCCGAGCTAGCGCCGCTTAAGACCAGTGCCAGAATAAAAGCGGACAGCTTCAAATGTTTACCCATACGAACTCATCTCCCAAAAATCGTTTTTTGAAGGGGCCAGACCACGTACCGGTAAAGAAAAATTAGAATGCCGGCTTCGGTTTCACCGCCGGGGCCTCGGCCTTTTTTGCAGGCTGCGGCACTACCGGTTGCTCCGCGGGCACAACCGCCTCGGGTTCCGTCGAAACCGCCCCGCTCGCCGCTGTCGCCGGGCTAGAAGCCTTGGCGCGAGGTGCGCTGTAGCCTTTGCGATCGGCAATAATCTGCGAAAGGTGATCAAGATCGCCCACGAGCGTCGGACCAATCAGTCCGCCTTGGCCGCCCGGATTGATTTCGATTGTCTTTTGCGCGGTCAGCATCGCCTGCAGCTCGGCCTCGATAAGGGTACGGGCCGCGCCGATGGCGACGGTGGCCCCTTCGAGGTTGATCGCCGTGCTATCGAAATTGTTTACTTCGGCGTCGATACGGCCCAGATCTTCGAAACGATCTTCGAGCCCCTTCGTTCCGGCTTTCTCCAGACTATCCAAGCCCTCATACAAGCGGATGGCCTCTGCCTTCATCTGGCCGTGCGCTTGGCGAGCGGTGTCGCGTACCTTGCGAAGGTCCTGCTCCATCTTCGTCATGTCGCGCGCCTGCTTTTTCAAATCTTCGATACGCAGGTTGAGCGCCCCCGAAACCAAACCCTTCACGTCCGCCTGCGAGACCGTTTCGCCCTTCGCAATGCGCGCGCGAACTGGCTCCAGTGCCTTATCCAGACGGCCCAGGGGCTTGGCGTCCATGATTTCGTTCGAGCGGCGGATAATCTCCGTGCGTAGCGGCATCGAGAGTGCGGCCATCGCCGATCCGAACGCCGAGTAATGATCCGCAGCGTTACCCATGTCCTGATCGAGCTTACCCGGCTGGAACGTCACCGTCTGTAACTCGAGGGATGGGACTTCGTCCACGATCGACTTGTACGGCTCATAAACTTTCGAACCGGCGTTCTCAATGAGATCGCGGTACTGATTCAGATCCAAACCCTGCTGCGTGGCCATGCCTTCAACGTCGATCTGCGCAAGATTCTTTTTCAGGTCGCGCGTAACCCGGCGATCCCGGCGCATGGCATCCATGAGGATGACAAACGATTTTCCCCAACGCCACGCTTTGGTAATGCCGTAGGCCCCTAAACCGGCCAGGCCTCCGACTAAAGGATTTTGTCCCATGATGCCTGCGGTTGTCCCGAACGCTACGGGCGCTCCGACACCAAGGGCAATGGTGAGTGGACTACGTAGGTCCGCTAGATTGTCCGAGTTAGTCCGACGGGCAACCTCGTAGCGTATGACCGCTTTGCCGTAACCGGGAAGGTTCTTTGCCACGTAGGCTTTGAACTCGGCGAGCTTTTCCGGATCAGAACCGATCTCGGCAATTTCGCGGGCCTTCGTCATGAACTCCGCCTGCGACTCGCCGGTGCGGCGAAGGCGCTGGTTAAGCTCTACGGAATTGCGTTGCGCTTCGGCCTCGCTCGGCGCGTGAGCTAAAAAATCGAGACTGTAGTGCTCGGCCATCTGGCGCCAGATCTCTTCGGAGAGTTTCTCGGGCGATTTGCTAACCTTCCAATCGAAGAACTGAACCAGACTTTTTCCGTTCTCTAGGTTTTGGCGACCCGCTTCCGCGGTCGCCCACTGAAAGGCCCGGGTGCGCAAAAGGCCACCAGGTTCCATATAACGCTTGTAGAGCCGGGCGCTCTTGGCGTGAGCATCTTTGAGGGAATCGAGCAGCTGCTCGGTGGTCACCTTTTGCATCACGTCCGCACAACCCGGCCCGCTCGCGCCCGTTCCGGCGGCCGGAGTTTCTCCGGCCGCCAGTTGGCAAACTACGAGCAGTCCCCAGACGAGGCGGCTGCATTTATGGAAAGTTGTCATGTCACCCATCCCCGACTTCGGTTAAGGAGCGTGCCTTAGATAGCCGGCTTCGGTTTAGCCGTTTCCGTGGCCGGTTTCACTTCCTCGACCTTCGGCTTGGGTGCCGCAGGATCCGTGATGACCGCCGCGCTGGTTTTAGCCGCGATCTCGTGATCCTGAATTTCTTGGACACCTTTCGCGTACGCAGCCTTCAGCTCCTTATTACGATCGGCGCGGACCGTGCGAATCTCTTCGTCGTAGGTCTGCCAAGCTTGAGACGCCTGACGGCGCTGTTCGCGAGCCGCCTGGGTCTTGGTGCGATCGCCGAGGCTCTTGATGAGGGCCGTCATTTGCTTGGTGGATTCCAACAGACTCTTCGAAATATCGTTTTCCGCTGCGGTCACGCCGTCGTCGATTTTCTTGGCAAGGTCTTGACCTTTGAGGGCCGTATCCTGCGCAGCGATGTTGGCGAGCAACGCCGCCAACTTACGAAGGTCAGACTTCGTCTTGGTTTGCAGAGTCTTCTGAGTTTCCTTCAAGGATTTTTGCACGGTGATATTCATCAACACTTGCTGCTGCAAGCTTTCCGCGAGGTCGCGGTAGATGAGCTCGGCCGTCTCCAACTCGTCCGTGAACTGCTCGTAAGCACGCTTCTGGAGTGGCGTGAGCCCCTCGAGGTTGTCCGCGGTAGCCTTCACCGCTTCGCGAACGCCGGCGAGATCGTCGGCTTTGTTCCAAAGCTCTTCGTACTCTTTACGCCAGTTCATTTCGTCGGTTTTCGTCAGCTTGTCGACCCGGCGAATATCCGTTACCTGATTGTCGACTACGCCGTTCAAATTATTGATCGCTTGCTGGCCGGTTTGATTACGCTCCTGCTGGTTCGTGACGTAGCCTTTCACGAACGGGATGCTCTTCAGAATACGCGTGCCCATGCCGTCCTTCGCACCCATCACCTTGATGGCGCCCACCTTTCGACCAAGCTCTAAGGCGTCGTTCAGGACGCGGGAGGTGTTTTCGCCGTACTCTTTCAGCTTACCCACGCTTTCCGTGAGAACGCCGCTCTTGGAATCTTCCGGACGAATTGCAAACTCAGTGCGCAGCTGTTCCACCGCTGCATCGAGCCCTTCCACCGTATTTGAGTTCGTGCGAATTTTTTGCAGGACCTGCTCGGTCATCTTGGTGACGCGGGCGGCGGACGCTTGTTTACGCGCCTCCGCATCCTTGGCGACCTGGCCGGCAAAGTCTCCGCCGACCGTCGCCAGGCTCACCGTACAGTTTAAGTCGGGTCCGCCGGTAGGCGTAGGCGGGTTCGCGAAACCCATTTGGGAAAGGAGCGCTAGAAATAGTGCGATCTGAGCCTTCGTGTAATTCATTAAAAATCCCCCGGAAAAAAAATCGTTCGTGCGCGTTAACAAAGCAACTCGGATGCCGGGGGAGAAAGAAGGGTAAGTGCCTGAAAGTATGGGATTGTGTGGGTGACGCTTTTGGGCAAACCGTCTAAAAGTTGGCTACCTTCATTCTGGCTTCTACGACGACCCGATGAATACGTCCGAGCTCGTTCGAAACCGGGGAAAGCCAATCAATCAAACACGTTAGCTGCCGCTTGCTCGAGGGTGAGGTAAAGGTCGATGCACGCGTTTTCGGTGGCCATCGAACGCTGGTACGAGACGGGATCCTTCAGGTAGCGCTTTAAGATGCGATTTACGAGGCGTCCGTTAACGAGCTTATGATCACCCTCGGCGTTTTTAAGGGGACGCTCGGTATCCCTTTCGAAGTTCTCCGCCACTAGGTCGGCCACGAACTGCTCCTTGTTCTTCAGCTTAAGCGGAGCCAGCGCGGACTCGGGCGTGGACGCGTACTCTTTTTCAAACTTGGCGATGGCGCGTTCGACGGCGGCCTTAAAGGTTTTCTTGCTAAAGGGCGCCACCGGCACAACCTCGTCGATACGATCGAGAATCGGCTCGCTGATGCCGCCCGCGACCAGGGCCTTACGGAAGTCGGCATCGTTGTACTTCTTGACTCCAAGGTAGCAATCCATCACGTAGTCCTGGGCCGCGTTGGTCGTAAACTGGAAGCTGGCGTTCGACGTTTGCACGTCGCTGCGGGGAGAGGTTTTGCCTTCCATCGAATCGCGCGCGGAGAACTCTCCGTTCTGCATCATGCGCAGGGCCGCGGACTGTACCACTTTATGAGCCTTCTCAATCTCATCGAAGATCAGGATGGTGTAACCGTTCGTGCGCAGCGCACTGGCTACATCGTACATAAACTGCTCGAGCGATTCCGGCGTAACGTAGTTATTCATTTCGAGCACGGCCTTGGGCAATTTGATGTAGTCCGCCGATATCTCTACGGTAGCCGATTTACCCGTACCCGGAGGGCCGGCGAAGAGGGATTTGTTCCGCGGAGTCCGGTCGTTGTTTACCTTAGTGAACACGTTGGCGTAGCCCTGGATGGCCACCTTCTTAGCGTACGAATTTCCGGTGAGCTTATCATCGAGGTGGGTCTGCATGCCCTTTAGCTTCTCGGCGCGCAGCTTGGGATCGAAGAGGCTGGGGTCGGCCTGGTAGAGGCTGATGGCGCCACGCTCGATATCTTTTTTCGCCAGTTGCGGCCCCTCGCCCTTCACGCGTTTCTGCGCGTAGATCGTTTTGAGAAGCCGTTCCGCCTTGCGCGGTTGGCCGTTCATGGCGTCGAACTGCGACGACATATCGATGATGTCGCTCAGTTTTTTCTCAAGCTCGGCGTACGCGGGAGTACCCTTGTCGGGCACGGCTTTTTTGTTTTTCTGCATCCAGCGGACCAGGGACTCCACGATCTCTTCCTTGGGCGCTTCGAACATCTCGGCGGGCTGAAAGAGCGATCGCATGCGGGGATCGGTGGCGATGGAGGCCGTGAATCCCGGCGTGGTCGTCATCGCAATCATTTGCATCGTACCGTTTTCGATGTAGG
>JAYUBV010000489.1:0-1227 GCA_043740655.1 Pseudomonadota bacterium
TTTCAAGATTTGAACTGAACCCACCGAGGTACCCAAGACTCCGGTGGGACGCCGAACCTACCCAGGAATCCGGAGGTACCCCGGAATCCGGCGGGAAGCCGGAGGTACCCGGAATCCGGCGAGACGTGGGATCGCTACTTCTTTTCAAACGACCAGCGGCCCGGTGTCCAGGGGGCGCCGATGGCGTCCAATTTTTTATCGAGTGCAGGTAAATCCTTTTCTAGAAGCGTGCGGATTTTGACCAACGCTTCGGTGAGTTCGGCTTTGCCATCTTGCAGAGCCGTCTTCGCGGTTCCCGTCGGCAGGGTGATCGCATCGTTGTGCGTTCCCCCCGCGAACCCGAGCCGCTCCGAGATACTCATCGGGGCATTTTCGTACCGGTCCGTTAGGAATCGATCCCCTTCCAGTTCTCGTCGCAGCGACTTCAACGCGGTATCGATGGCTTTGAAATCCGCTTCGAGAGTGTCGTCGGTTCGTTCCGCGAGCTTGACCGCGCTGCGCATTTGATCGAGCCGAGTTCCCGCCTCCGCCAGTGTGCTGGTGGCGGCGTTGAGGCTCTTCTGCGTCGTCCGTAGCTCTTTATTGAAGCGGCTTAAGGCGATGTAATCTTCGGCTTTCAGCCCCGAGAGCGGGTCGGCCTTCACTGCGAATTCGATGGGGTCGGTCAGCTCGGACGTTTTCCCCTTTGAGGTTTGCACCAGTACGGCACGATACCGGCCCGGTGTCACAAAGTAGTTACTGCCCGCTTCGCGCAAATTCCAAGTGACGCGGTGGACGCCGGAACCAGTGGGTGCTCCAATGCGGTTCAACGTGTTGCCGTCGAAGTCGCGAATTACCAGTTCGATGAGGAACGGATCTTCCTCGCTCTCCGCCCGGAGTTCCTCCATGGTCGGATACGGTACCGGTTTCCCAGCTTTCTCGGCATCGCGTGCGGTATCGAGCCGGATCTGCTTCCGAGTTTTGTGCCCGTCCTTCAAATGCACGGTAAAAGTAGCGCCGACCGGCGGGTTCTCGGCGAAGTAGTGCGAACTCCCCTGGAAACTCTTCCCGCCGCCACCGAGTTGCGACGATTGCACGTAGGCCATGGTGGCGTCCGGGGCGATCAGCAGCGCCGGCTTTTGCACGGCCGATTCGGTGAGCGACCGCAGTGCCGAATAATCATCCAGCACATAAATGCCCCGGCCGAACGTGCCGACCACGAGATCGTTGTTGTGCTTCTGAATCACC
>JAYUBV010000490.1:0-1227 GCA_043740655.1 Pseudomonadota bacterium
TCGAAGACGACGTGCTGGTGACCGAAAAGGGATGCAAAAATCTGTCGGCGGGAATTCCCAAAGAGGTCGACGAAGTCGAAAAATGGATCAGATCGTGCGGTAAGAAAAGGTAAGGAGATTATTCCGCCGTCGGACGGCGAGATGAGTCGGCCCCTTCGGAAACCGCTTCGTGCAGTCGCGATTTTGGGAACTTCGAACGGAAACGGTTCTCTAAGTTTTCCAACATCTGCGAGGCAAGCACGGAACGGGTCTTGAGCCGTTCCTTCTCTTGGGCGGCGAAGCGGCCGCGCTCATCCGTGACATCGGTTTCGACTAGACGCCACTGGTCGCCTTCCATCCAGAACACGAAGGTGATCCCCGTTAACCGATCGCGGCTCAGAAGGACATCGCCCTTGTAACGGCCGGTGATGCGGTACTTGCCATCGCGCAGGCGTAGGATTTCTACCACGGGCCGTTCGGTCCACGTCATCGCCGAGAAATCGGTAGCGACGTGCGCCAGTAAATTTTGCACGAAGTAGAAACTCAAGCGATTGAAGATGTCAGCAATGCGTCCGTCGATGGATTTCAGGTAGTAGGCGAACGGATGCTTCCGTCGTGGAAAATCCTTTTCGAGCACCTTGATGCGATCCCGCGCTAGGTCCGGGCGGTTCAATGGGCCCAGCAGAATATTGATGTCTTGGATCAGGATATCGGCGCGATCCGCCGCACGACTCTGTTGGTAGGCGGCGTACAGTGCCTGCTCCGCGATTTCCCACTGCGGGGGATCTTCGAGAAAATACTTCGAAGCATCGAGCGGCTTCTTTGCTTTCAACAGCAGGCGGCCGGCGTCGACGCGTCGCTGATTCGTCTTGTAATGGAGCAATCCGGTTTCCAGTGCTTCTTTCCCGACAGCATCCTCGGGATTGGATTCGACCAAACGTTCGAGCATATTGAGTGAGGCGTCTGAATTGAGCAACAGGTCGGACTTGGCTTTCTGTAGTTCGGCGGCGCGCACGCTGTTGTCCAGCGCGGGAATGCTCGCGGCTTTTCCGCTGCCGGCGACGGTTCCGTTGGGGGCGGTAGTGGTGGCGGTGCCGCGGTTTTTCGGAAAAGTCCTGCCGCGTTTTTTCGGCGCTTCGGCCACGGTCTCACCGTCACCGCTGGCGCTTATCAACGAGATAAAAAGGTGATAGCCGCCGTACCCGACGGCGAAAAGAATGGCACCAAAGAAGACCATGGTGAAGCGCC
>JAYUBV010000491.1:0-4327 GCA_043740655.1 Pseudomonadota bacterium
ATGATTTGAAGGGCCCCAGTTCTGAATGTTCTGCGCAATGACGGAATCATCGTACGGGTACATCGTGCCGTCGGATTCAATCTCCGCTACCGCCTCTTCAAGAATAATCTTCATCTCGGCGGCGCGCGCGGCCAGCATCACCTGCTTCGGCGTCGCCACGGCGGTGGGGATGCTTAAGTGAAAATGTGTTTCCGGGTGCTTAGTGTCCTTGTAGAGAATATTTTTAATATTGTCGCGAAAGTCGGAGGGGCTGGTTTTAGCCCCGTCCATGATTAGCTCGATCGCGGAACCTCCGCCCATCGAACCTTGCGATCGGGCGCCCGACGACTCTTCCAGTTTTACCGAGGCCCCGGTCTGGCGATTGCGGAGCGAGGCCTGTACCTGAGTTTCGAGCATTAGCGCGTACCGGGATTTGAGTCCGGCCTTGTGCTCTAGGCGCGAGAGGGAAGGCAACTTCACGTCGAGTAGCGTGTACTTAGGGCCTTCGGCCGACTGTTTCAAATGGGGGGCGAGGCTTTCGCGGGCGCCCAATCCCAGCATCTCTTTCAGCTTGTCCGGGGTATAAGCGGCCCTCTCCTGGAGTAGGCTGCGGGCCGCTTTCATTGCCGCTTTATCGGCGCTAACCACCCGGAGGATATCTTCCACGTGCCACAGCTCGGCATCCCAACCGAAGGCAAAGGCCTGGGGCCCCTGGGTTGTATTCATCGTGATCGGCTCAACCCGATCCCAGTAAGCTTTTTGGGAGGCCCGGGTGTCGGCGGAATCAACGAGTACGCGAATGCACGAAAGGGGTGGGGCCGCGTAAACCGCGACTTCCAATCCAATACTCAACAGCACTAACGTTCGGCCCAACTTCATTTTCTTGCACCCAGCAATTTACCCGCGTGTAACCACCCCCATGTGTGCAAGGGGCATTCCGGCGCTAGGGGGCAGCGCGAGGCGAGATTTGAGCCGAAGCGTATTCGGGATCAGCTGGAATACGCGACACGGTATTCAACAGTGTCGTGGCGCTAATTGTCGCTACGGCGCGATGTCGGCAAATGGTCCCGCTCTAACGCTTCGACAGCAGTGCGCGAGCCCGAGCCCTCACGCGCGGGTTTGTATGAAACGCGGCCAGGTTTTTCAGGAACGGATCGATACCGGGAAGCTTTTCCTGGTGCCATTGGCTGAGGGCATCGAGGACCGCCGATCCTACCGTTGGCTGCTCGTCTTCGACATCTTCGACATGGCTCTCGATCTGGCGTAAGGCCAGCCAAAGATCACGCGGCTTTCCGTTGGCGATGGCAGCGATACAATGTCTCCGCACGCTAAAGTTCTCGGTGCTTGCGTGCGAACCGAGAGCTTCTAATCGACACACTTGCGGTGTTCAAAGACGGCTGAAGCAGAAATAAAGTCCAAATTTAAAAGCCCACGCTCCGGGAGACCGGAGGTGGGCTTCTAATATTCTTTTCGAGCGCCGTCTGGCGTGCTCCGGGATTAAGGCTGGGTAACCACATTGTTATCCAGCGAGACATTGGTCTGGCTGTAAATTCGGCCCGTCATGGATGCCGCCGTCTGTAAGGCAACCGTGGTTTTGGCCAGGATGATACCTTGGAAGCTCGCCGTGGTTCCAATCGTCACTTTTCCGGCGACTTGCCAGAAAACATTCTTTGCCTGAGCGCCGCCGGCGAGAATTACTTTCTTCGCCGCGGCCACCGTGACGTCGCCGGTCGTTTGAAAGATCCAGATGTCATTGGCGCCGCCCGATAGGGTGACGTCACTCGCCACCGTGACCGACGTGGTCCAGGTGTAAAGACCGGGGGCCAGGGTCTGTCCGCCGATGGCTCCCGTGAGCAGCTCATTGAAGTCGGGCGGGTTTCGCGATGCCGCGTCGGTATAGGCCGTTTGCATATTTCCAATCGCCGTCGTGAGGTTACTCGGCGTGGGAACGGCATAGTCGGCGGCGTAAACTTTTCCACCACCGACGACCGCAATCGAGTTTGAGAAGACATTGGTCGCATCGGCGCTCAAAGAGAAGCCGGTGATGTAGGTGGCCGCGGCGGGGCTCACGGCGATATTGCCCGTAATCGCGGATCCCGTGACGTTAGAAATTCCTGCCTTGGACAGAATTACGTAGTTGCCGGACGCGCCAAGGTCACCAGCGGACACGACGGCTCCCGACGTGGCCAGACTGATCGCGGAGGGGCCCTGACCCGCAGTGTTTCTAGGGTTGTTTACCACCAATTTGCCCTTGCCACAGCCACTGGCCATGACGAGGGAGAACAGGACGGCGGCGCCTACACTTTTGAAAGGGAATGAGTGGATACGACTAAACATGGAGAGCCTCCGGGAGGTGAATTTTATGTGATTAGGTGAAGTAAGGGAGCGAGCCCAGGATAATAAGATTACGCGCAATTCAAAGGATAGATAGTGATGCAGATTGATTCACCGTGATCCAGGGATTTTTAAGAACCGATTAGGCCGTGGCCAATTCGTTTACTCGAGCTACGGGCTCCAGCAGCCGTTCCGTTACCGCGCGAAAAACCGCGGGGCTGAAGAGGATGCCGAGGTGGCCGACGTTAGGCAGGTACACTACGTCTCCCCCATTGGCGGCGAAGATTCGCGGCAGTACCACGTTGTCGCTTCCACCGACGATCGCGCAAAAGCGCACGTTGGCGGCCACCGCGCGGGTTGCCTTCAGGCGTTTTAGTAAACGGGAATTCGGCCGCAACGAATCGCCTACTTTGGAGGCCACCCAATACGCGTTATAGGTGCCTTCGTGCGGAGTGCCTAGCGTAATGCAACGATCCACGCGGCGCGATCCGCCCAGCTCCTGAAGGTAGATGCGCGAGATGATGCCGCCCAGACTGTGCCCTACGAGATCGATCCGTCCGCCGCGGACGTGGTTTTTTAAAAACGCCTTCAATTCTTTGGCCGCCTGCTCGGGGCCAGTGTTCCACTTGTAGTTAAAGGTCAGAACTTTGCCGGCGCCTTTGAGTTTTAAGTAAGCGGCCAGCGGGAGGAAGGACGATCGGTTACCGAGGTAGCCGTGGATCAGCACGATCGTGCGTTGGTCCTTTTGGCGAGCCGTCCTGCGTTTGGTGTGTTTCACCCCGAATGGGAATAGTAAGAAAGTCGCGAGGTGCGCCACGATTTCCCGGGTAACGATGTGACTGCGCTTGGCGGTCGAGACCGCAACGTCTTCAATCATACCCCCAGCGTGGCATTTTTCGCCGCGATGTGCCAGTGGGAATTATAAGGGGGCCAGGTTGCTTTAGCCGAGGAATTCAACGTGGGGGGGTAGTAATCATTGCGATGCGAAGCGGAAGCAATCCCGTGGCCTTAGGATGTCCGTTGGCCCAGTCTTAGGCACTCCCCAAGGCCTCCCTTTCTCGCAAAACTTGTTAGTGCAATTTAATTTATGAATCCGAAATAATGGTAGCTAGAGGTCAAACAACAAGGAGTACAGCCAATGAAACAACCATCGGGTAGGGTTACTTCAGCATTACTACTAACCATCGTGATTTCCTTTTCAGGGAACTCACTGTTTGCGTTCGATCATCTCAAGACGGCTAGGCGGGAACTGCGGCAGGCGGGGGCAGACGTTCGTGCGGGAAACTACGCGGGCGCTCGACGACTCGTTAACAAGGCAGAGCAGACGATCGCTTCCCGTGGTCGTCACGATCTCGGAGGAAATGCGCGGGCCGCTAATCAGGCTCTGGGCACTTGGGTTCCTGGCAACGGCCATATCCCCACGGCGATTCATGATCTGAATGCCGCCATAAAGATCCGAACGCAGCATAATCAGGGCAAATGGTAACTACAAAAGATCTCAGTTGGCCCATTTTACTAAAATGGGCCAACTGAGATCTTTTGACCGAAAGCAACGAGGGTCCTTTAAAAAAAATCACCCGGCGACAAAACACCCGTGGAAGCTAAGCGGCAGGCTGTGGCTCAGTCGAATACGGGCGACCGGGCCCTCTTGTAAAGCGGCTTCCCGTAACACCGCGAGGTGGCTCGTTCGCGACGCATGCTCGTAAACAACCGTGGCGAGGTAACCTACTCCTTCGCTCGCGGTGAGGTACACGGGCTCGCTACAAAAGGCATTCGCGCCGAAGTGAAAGCTCGTCTGACTTCCCGACTCCACGTCGTGACGGACGAGCGAGGACCAGAAGGGGTAGGCGTGATCCGCGCGGGCTAGGTAAACCACGTCGTGCGGCAGCCCGCGTTGCTCGGGTGCTAAGTAAGGCATTTCAAAGTTGTAGCCGTCGGCGAGCAGTTCGCGCCGGCAGGTATTGGCTTTCAGGTCGAGTCGGTAACGGTAAAAGAACGAACTCGGTGTCGGCAT
>JAYUBV010000492.1:0-4313 GCA_043740655.1 Pseudomonadota bacterium
ACTCGGGAGCACCAGCGAATACACGAGCGCCAGTGCGAGACCTTTTTTGAAACTGCCCATTTTGTTTTCCTTCCGTTTAGTTCTCCCGACGGCCCGGGATAAAACTCAAATATTTCCTAGCGCTTACCATTTTTAGAGAGCGCCGAGCAACGGCGCGTCGCGTCACGACGGCACCGGTTGTGCGGGAGGGGAAAATGAATCGAGGAATCAAGGCCTTGGGACTACACTCCTGCCATGCCGATCAAGGCCATTCTCAACCAGGCGCGGGTTCCGATTAAACTGTGGACCGACCTCGATACCGTGGACAGCGGCGCGCTGACCCAGTTGACGCAAACGGCGAACCTGCCGTTCGTGTTCAAGCACGTGGCGGTGATGCCCGATGTACACGTGGGCAAAGGCGCGACCGTGGGTACCGTCGTGGCGACGCAGAACGCGATCGTCCCTGCCTGCGTAGGGGTGGATATCGGGTGCGGGATGATGGCGGTGAAGACGAGGCTACCCTCGGCGCCGGTACTGGACCGCATGCGCGAGATTCGCGACGCGATCGAGCGGGCGATTCCCGTCGGGTTTGCGGAGAATAAGCGGACAGCGAAGTCGGTGTCGAGCTGGATCGGGTGGAAACAGTTTCCCGGCGACGACAAGGACAAGGCGAAGTCGCAGCTGGGATCGCTGGGCGGCGGGAACCATTTCATCGAGTTGTGTCTGGATAAAACCGACGCGGTCTGGGTCGTGCTGCATTCCGGTTCGCGCAACGTCGGTAAGACTCTAGCCGAACGTTACATCCGTAAAGCCCAACGGATCTGCCAGACCAATCTTGTGCAATTGCCCAACCGCGATCTGGCCTACCTTTCGGAAGGGATTCCGGAGTTCACCGAGTACTTGAACGTGCTCGACTGGTGTCAGGCGTATGCACTACAGAATCGAATCGAAATGATGGATCGGGTCACTGGTATCTTGGCCAATTTTTTCTCCGACGGAGCGCCCCTCACTCGACTGATGGAAGTGAACTGCCACCACAACTACGTGGCGAAGGAAAAACACTTTGGGAAAAATGTGTTGCTTACGCGCAAGGGGGCAGTACGGGCGCAAAAGGGCGATCTCGGAATTATCCCCGGCAGCATGGGGGCGCAGAGTTTTATCGTGCGGGGGCTGGGGAACGAAGAATCGTTTCATTCCTGTTCGCACGGCGCGGGGCGGAAGATGAGTCGCACGGAGGCGAAGAAGCGATTCAACCTGAAGGATTTAGCGGCGCAGACCGAAGGGGTCGACTGCCGCAAGGACCGCGGCGTGCTCGACGAAATTCCGGGTGCCTACAAAGACATCCGCACGGTCATGGAAAATCAATCCGACCTCGTCGAGGTGGTGGCCGAGCTAAAACAATTTCTGTGCATTAAAGGCTAGAACCCGGCGAATCGATCCGCTTCGGCATCTCGCTTATCGACGAAACGCGGGCGGCTGCCCTCGTGGAAGAGGTGGCCCACCGTGCAGTTGAGCGGAGCGTACTTAACTTCATTCGCGATGGCTTCGACGCCGTCGAAGTGAAAGGTGCCCGGGTGCGTTCCCGACGGCGAACGTGCCGTCATGATGCGGCCGCTCACCGCGCCGTTCGTTGATTTCACTTCGACTAGAGTGGATTCACGAAACTCCGTCTCCACCGGAAAAAACCGTGAGGTGCGGTAACGCGGATCGGGCTTGCCCTTGGCGTCCGTCGCCGCCTCTTTCCAACCGATGAATCCCCAATAGCGACCGGCATCGCGCATGACGTAGAACGCCAAGTCCTGCTTGTCGTTCTCGCACAATACGAAGCTGTCGCTCATGTCCTTGAACGATTTTTTCGGCTCGTGCTCGAGATTCCAAATGCGTGAACGGTAAACGACGAGGTTCCGTTTCACGAACGCGCTCATCCAATTTTTCTGAAGATCGTACGGGTATTCCGTGGCGGGAATGGGGCTACCATCCTTGCACGTGTTGCCCAGGTTGTACGCGGCCGGGGTGACCGTATCGATGTTCATGGCCGATATGTAACTCGACTTGTCCCCTTCCGCGCCGGGGCACCGGTATTCAGAATAGAGATCGTAAAGGTAGTAATGCCCGGGCGTGCGCATCTCACTGGGCTTGGCCCGGCGGTACTGCGTACTGATGAGTCCCGGGGCGGGATTCTTGTCTTTTTCACCGCGCCAGGGGTTGCGGGCGGCAAGACCCTTGATGCTGGGAACCACTTTGGTGCGAATGCCGTCGCCCACCCGGTTGCTGGTCGCCGCAAGATTGTGACCGAATTTTTGCACGGGGGCCGGCGCATCCTCGAAGGAACACGCGGCCAGCAGGGGCAACGCTAAGACGAGATGTGCCCAAAGGTTTCGAACCATAACGATCACCCACGAATGCCCATTGGATTGAAAAATCAAGGTAGGCGCCGATTACCCGCAAACGTACCGTTGGGGCACCTTAGAGACTGTAATGAGATTACCTAAAGTGCGTCGTGGAATAGTGCGGGGATTGTGCGGGTCTCCACACAATTGACGTCAACTAAGGCATTGATTTATCAAATTTTTCACACCGGGTGACGTGTAGTCCTCCAGGTCTTTGTATCCGGATGGCTCCGCCGGCTAGTGCCAACGCCCAAGCCGGAATGGCTCGCCCGGATACGCCGAGGGCGATCCCGGCGGCCACCGAAGGATGGGTTGCATGGTGCGGACGAGCATACGTTTTTCTGTCACAACCGCAGATTGTGTTGAGGGAGACGTGCCGCCTTATCAATCCAAACGGCCGCCGTCTCCTTCGTGATGACCGGGGCCACGCGCCGAGCTTGGCTCAACGAAATCACGCCCTGTTCAATGGCTAATTTGAGCTGGGGAACTTCTTCCGACTTCCTTGCCACTTTAGAAAAATAACAGGCCTGCGCTTCACTTAAAGAGAGTGCAGACACGCAGTAGACAAAAAGACTCGGGGTACCCCAATTGAAAAAAGCCGTTACCTTTTTGTAAATTCATCAGCACGTCTAGTAGCCGTGATTCGGATGCACGGTACGTTTTAGAAAGAAGGAGCGCCTGGTCGTGGAGCACTTGGATATTCATGAAGTAGCCATACCACGATGTTTTTTGATCCGTTTTGCGGGCCGCCAATCGACGATTAAATGCCAAAACCAAAAATCGAAGAGCTTCGTCAAGGAAGGCCAACGTTGGGCGTGATAAACCGATTAGAGAGCCAATTCCCTGCGAAGCAGCGAGCCCGGACAAAACGCGCCACATTTCTCGTCAAACAAATTCGAAATATTGTGGTGCGGCGCGCACGGGGGTGGCGATCGCCATCGTCAGCAGCAGGATCAAGAGCCGCGCATCACGGCTTCACCCGCGGCGAGAGGTAGTCTTGCCCGCTTTTCATCGCGGCGAAGATGGCGGCTATCTCGTCAGGGTCGAGCTGCGTAGGTTCTTCACGGCTCCAGGGCAGCTCTATGCGAGCGTCGGTTAAGGGGTGAATCAGAGTCAGGCTTTTGCGGGAGACATCGCTGGCGCGCAGCCAACCGAACCGTCCGTCAATGAGGTTGGCCATCCGCGGCGCGGTATTGGCGGCTTTGAAATCGGCATTCTCCGAAGCTTTGGCGACACGAAATTCGATCTTCGCCATCGTGGGCGACGTGTAGGAGGTCCCCGTTTCCATCGCCTTCAGGAGTTTGGCCTTTTCCTTCGCCGGGAGCGTCTGCAAATCATTCGCATGGAAAACGAAGGCCTGCCAGCGACCATCGGGGGCACGCTTCGTCAACGCGCGGTACTTTTGCTTACCTTGCTGACGATTTTCGAGCTGCCACCCGGCCTCCTGTTCCAGCACCTGCATGGCGCTCTCGGAGGTCTCCGCCTCGTTGACCATCGCGGGAATGACCGACGGATCGGTGTAGCTGCTCGACGAAAGGCTGGCCAAACCCCGCTCGGTTGCCCCCGGAATTCTCTCGTTCCCCGTCGCCTTAGGAAGCTTGACGACGAGCTCGTAGCCAAAGGGGTTTACCTTGCGGTACTCGACGTAGCCATCCCGGTCCGTGCGTTCGAATTTTTGATCGAGGAGATGCCGGTTGGTTTGGGTCCATGTGGGCTCGAAGGGCATCTCGAAGAACTGATCGACCTCGGCCTTAGTGAGCGTGATCGGCGGCATGTACCTCCCCATGCCGTCTCGAGCGCTAAGGGTGTGGTTATTATCGTAAAGGAGTAACCCAATTCCGCGTGGCAGCCGTTCGGGTGGGGTGTCCGCCGGAAACGAACTGTGCAAACGCTTGAGGAAATACTCGCCAGTCTCCGCCGCATTCTGCACGAGCTTCCCCTCGG
>JAYUBV010000493.1:0-4307 GCA_043740655.1 Pseudomonadota bacterium
TGATCCTACTAAGGTTTTAGTAGTTGTCTACTAATTACTTAGTAGGAACTGCGTCATTGCGAGCCAGCCAAGCAATTCCGTCGAACAAGCAGAGATCCCTTTGCGGCGGGATTGCTTCGTCCTCGCCGAGGGCTCGCAACGACGCTCAGAAAGCGTTACCCAACGTCATGACGTAGGACGTGCCGTTAGAGGAGAAGGCGAGATCGCCGCGAACGACGAGACGGCTGTTCCAGATGAGACGGAAGCCCCAACCGCCGGCCGCGTGCCAACCGCCTAAACGCAGCGGGAAGACGCTGGGCCACACGCGCGCGATATCTACCCACGGCACGAACCCCAGCGTGATGTCCTGCTTGGCAAAGGGAAAGAAGAGCGGATCCCACCGCAGCTCAAATCCCATCGCCAGACGGATGCGATCGAGAAACTGTCCGCCGTCAAAGCCTCGCAGAAATTTATCTCCGCCGAAGGCTAGTGAGGGGTTCACCCCGCCGATCGCCGACATTTCAAAGTACGGCGGATCCCCGTCCAAAAATTCGAATAACGTCCGATGCGCAAAGATCAAACGCCGGTGGATCAGCAGGAAACGCTTGTACGTGTAGGTAACTCGATTGAAATTGTAATCGCTACCGGTGAATTTACCGTGGTGCAGCCCCGTGATCTCGTGGTAGCTGCCGCGCGACGGGTAAGGCTCCCAGTCGAGCTGATCGCGAATCAGCGCAAAGCCCAGACCATGCGTCTTGCCACCGTTCACGCCCGAGGGACGTTGAATGCCCAGCAAACTTCCCGCGGGAAAGCTTACGTCGGTCCAGCGGAAGTGAGTGACGGGACCAAAGCGCCAGTAGTCGGCAAAACGGAACAGCGCCTGGAAGTCGAAGCTCGGCCCCGCCCGCACGTTCTGGTAGAGCGGAGTTTCGTTCTTCAGCTCGTTCCGATCGATCACCGTGTCGTTGCCGATACCGAAGTACGACAGCGCAATATCTCGATCGTAATTCGCGCGAAAGGTGAGACGCAGGCGATCGTTAAAGGCATGCGGCGCATCGAACTTGAAGTAGTGCTTGTACCGTCCCCGATCGCTGGTGAGGATCTGGGCCTCTACCTCCAACTCGTGCGGATCCTGCCGCACTACATTCTGCAGCGCCAATTTAAGGCCGAGATTAAAACCACTCTGGGCGCCGGGAAATATGAGCGGAAGCCCCTGCATCTGCCAGGGATCTCCCCACAGCTCGAACGTCTTTTTCTTGATGATGCGATCGATGCGGCCGGCAACCTGCTCGCCCATTTTTTTGATTTCGTTGCCTAGCCCACCGCCCCGTTTTTTTGGCTGGCGTGGAACCGGCTCGGGGGTAGTTTCTTCAGCGCGCGCCCCGCCCGCAGCGGCGAGCCACATCAGTAGTAGCAGAGCATGGAGTTGAACTGGTCTCACGGCGTCAGGTGATTGTCCCCCAACTCAAACCGATTGAGAAGGTTAATGAATTCGAGGTACTTCGGTGGCCGGAAAATCATTCACCGTAAGCTCCATCGCGGGTTCAAAGGGTTTGGTATAGGTGAACCGCCACCAGCGCGTGGGGCTCTGCTCGAAACCTTCGGCCTTGAGCCACTCCACCAATTTCTTCTGATTCTTCTTCGCCTCTTTGCGACTATAGGGCTTGGCCGAAAGGATGATCGCCTGATCGTGAGGGGCAGGCAGCATGGTAGGGATTCCGGAGGGTTCGGCCATGATGATCTCGACCACGTTTCCGCGGGCGAGTTCTTGCCGTTCCGTTTCGGGCAGCTTGGGGGAGGACGCAAAAGGACGGTAACAATCCAGGACCTTTAGCGAGAACCCCGCCAACTTTAGCGCGGCCTGGGCCCGCACCAGGGCGTGGGCCGCTCCCTTTAATAGCACGCAATCCTTGGGGGCCCCTTGGTTCATCTGCGTCTTGATGGAGTAATCCAATTTAGCCAGCCGTGCGAAATCCTTCGGCTCCGAAGCGAAGGCCAAACTTGCCAACTGTAATAGGGTGGTCAAAACTACGCGCCAAATCATGTTGCACCTTTATCCCAACACGACGAAGAGAAGGAGCGGAAAGTGACGCGAAAAAACTTTTTATTTTTCGTACTGGCCCTGTTTTTTAGTAGCGCCGGCCGCAGCGAGACGATCGCTTTAACCGATCTCATCAAGCAGGCCCACGATGCGTCCACGGCCCTTGCCGTCGACAAGTACCCCGCGATGCGTGAGCTAGCCGCCACCGGCAAAAAGTCGGCAGCCGCGTGGCTTAAGGATAATGCGGACCATGCTTCTAAAGGCGCGGTGAAGCGACTCGAAAAAGGGCTAACCGCCCTTGCCGAAGACGTTGGCGAAAAGCAATGGCGCCGGCGCGTGGCGGAGCTGCAGGCGGGATTGCTTGAGCTGGTACGTTCGTCGGACGATCTTAAGGGGCAGTGGAATCTTTACTGGTGCCCGATGGTGAAAAGGTTTTGGACCCAGCCAGCTAAGGAAGACATGGCGAACCCCTACATGGGGACCGCGATGCCTGACTGCGGCGTGCAGAAAAAATGGACGCAACTTCCGAAAGACGTTCCGGGCTGGCCGTAAGTTGGTAGACAGGTCGACGGCGGGAAGGGAGGGAATTCCCAGCCGCTCGTCGTGCTACCCGGCATCCTGTTCGCCGATATCCGCGTTGCGCCAGGGACAGCGTCTGTCTTTCGGACCTCCCATCTACAGCCCGCGACACTGGCTCCGCAGGGCCCGACCAAAACGGTATCCTCGCCGACGACCTCGCCCGAGGCACGCCGAGCGGACAGATTCCCTTCCCCTCCCCGGCCGAACTACCCCAGGCCTTCGAATGAACCGCGCGCCTCTTTCCCTTACTAAGCGACGAAAGCGCCGATGCTTTCTTCTTCCGCGCGCGAAACCCGCGCGAGAAATTCCACCACGCACTGGCGCCGGTGGCCCGACAGATTTTGAAATTCGATGCCTCCCGTAAAGGGAAACTCCCGATTTCCCTGTTTGTCGACGTGGGCAATCTTTCCTTCGAGCGTCACCGAGGTCCAGTTTTTACCCATCGGCAGCGTCACAATGACATTGTCGCCGCGATTCACTTCGCGATCGAGACGGAACCCTATGCCACCGATCGAGAGATCGACGACCTGAACGCGTAACGCCTGGGGATCTCCCATCCGCTTTAAAAATCCGTCGAGCAGGCAGACCAGCCGGTCCCCCTGTCGCCGATCATTGTTAAGTAGAAGGGTCATCCAGTGGCCCGGAATCCCCTGCCAGCAAGCCTTACCGAGGGCGAACAAAGAAATCGCCATGCCAACCGCAGTAAAGGCGTTAAGCGGGGTCTCCCCCATCGCCGCCACGCCAATCGCTAGGCTAAAAACGGGAACGCTCAACGTCAGCAACAACAAGGATCGACGCGTGATCGACTCCACCCGGTACAGGTAGGCGGCGGCCCCGGTGGAAACTAGCCCAAGAAAAACCACGAGCCCGTACGTTGGATAGAGTTTCCCGTGCAGAATAATGTGGTTGTGCTCCCCGTGCAGCATCGCCAGCAACCCGTGCGCGCCACCGGCCATCAGCATTGCCCAAAAGTTTAAATCCAACGCCGAGTGTAGCCAGAATAGACGGCGACTAAGCCAAATCCCCATCACCTGGCAACCGCACGCGAGCGAAATGTAGAGCAGCCCCAGCATCGGGTTTCCCCGCTCCTCCGCCACCGACCACACGCCGATAAAGAACGTGGTGATTCCCAGCAGCAACAAAAAGAGATCGGGAAAACTTCTGGTGTCGAGCCCCTTTACGAGCAGCGTAAGCCAGATGGGCACCGTGCACATCATTAGGGCCACCGCCCCCGAGGGCAACGTCTGCAACGATACCTGCGTGAGCAACGGCGCCATGAAGTAGACCAGTCCCGAAACCGAAATCGCGGCGTGCAATAAGCGCAACGATCGCTGCGGAAACCGGCGCAAGAAAATGGCGGGGATAAAAAACAACACCATCGCCCCCATCAAAAAACGCAGCGCGATGGGCAGGTACAACAGGTCGGTCACGCGGACCACGATCGCGTTGGCGAGCCACGAGGTGGACAGGAGAAGCCCAAGAAAGCCGATCGTGAATAGGGAGTACTTAGGCATTAGCCCCCGCCCCCCTTTTCTCCAAATACGAACTCACCGCTGACGTCGAACGTATCGTTTACCGGGAAGAACATCATCATCGGCCGTTCCCAGCCCATCGCTTTGAAACTCCCCTTCGTGTTCAGGTTACAGTGGAAATTGCTTTCATCCACTTGACAGTCAACGGGAACGTTGTGAACCACATAATTTTTCCC
>JAYUBV010000494.1:0-1217 GCA_043740655.1 Pseudomonadota bacterium
CAATCAGCTGAACGCGTACGCCGCCAATCTTGAAGCCTTTGGAGCCGCGAAGGATGCCTACCAACATGGTATCCACCAACTTACCCGCGACTATTACAAGTTAGAGCCGAAGGCTCCACTGGGCGGCGGTCAGGCCGGTAGCCTCGTGGCCGGCTCGGTGAATTACGACGATGCGGCGGCGGGGAAACGTCAGGGCGCCATCCAGGCCCAGGTCGATCAACTTCCCGCCGATACGCTGGCGATGTTTGAAGAAAAAAATATCGACGCGGCGGACTTCGTGGGAAAAATGATGAACGGCGAGTTTAAGTCCGGAGAAGATCTTAAGAACTATTTTGGCGACGCTTCTGAAGGGGGATCGGGGCTGCTCGGGAAGGGCTCCAAACCTGAAGGCAATGCCGAAACGACGGGTGAGACGCGTCCGCGCGAAGCCTTCGGCATCGACGAAGGTCCCGTGCTCAACGTACCGAATGGTTCGATCATCTCGTTCGGTGCCAAGAAAAACAGCGCCAAGGGCTCGGCCGGAAATTCCGCGGGCGACGACGACTCTAGCCTAATGACCGCGCTGGCGAATTTCGTCGGGGCGCAGGCGAAGCATTTGAAGAATACGGCGAACGGATTGGCGGGGGACGTAACCGAAAAGGACCGCCGTGCGCTGATCCAGTTCGCGGTGAAGTGGTGGAATACGGAAGATCAGCCGGCCCCGGCAATCCCCGAAGGTGCCCGCCAGCGAACCATCTTCGACGTAGCCCACGATTCTTACGGAACGTTTCGCGGAATGCGCGCCGTAAAGGCCGGTCCCGTGGCCTTTAACGAGCGTTGAGCTATCCGAACCCTCACGTCACCTTAAAGAAACCCCAACAAAGAATGCCGATAATAAGGGCATGTTCTTGGCAGACTTCCACGTACACTCAACCTTCAGCGACGGGAAAATACCTTTGCCCGACGTGGTCGATATCTACGGGCGCCAAGGGTTTGGCTGCATCGCCATCACCGACCACCTCTGCGAACAGGCCACCTGGCTCGGACGCGCTAGTCGCTTTCTAGATTGTTCGCTTTCACCGGCAACTTTTCCGCTCTACCTCGACCTGCTCAAATCTGAAACGCAGCGGGCCTGGGACCAGTACGGCATGGTGATCATTCCCGGTCTAGAATTGACCAAAAATTTTGTTTCTAACCACCGATCGGCGCACGTGCTGGCGCTGGGAGTGACCGATTTT
>JAYUBV010000495.1:0-4300 GCA_043740655.1 Pseudomonadota bacterium
GCGGCGGACAGTTACTAGAGCTCGACCGCAAGTTCTACCTGCGCAAGCAGGCGACTGGGAAAACGCAGCTTACACTTTTAAAAACCGGCGACGCCGTAAATGTCGGGGACGTCGTGGAGGTAGAGATTACGCTCAAGTCCCGCGGCGAGCTCGACTACCTCCACTTGAAGTCACCGCGCGGTGCGGGCTTCGAACCCGAAGAAAAATTGTCGGGCTGGAAGTGGGATGGCATAAGCCGCTACCAGGAGATCCGTGATTCGTTAGATCAGATCTTCATCAGCTGGATGCCGCGCGGAACCTACCGATTTCGGTTTCCGCTACGGGCAACGACCAGCGGCACGTTCCATCTACAAAGTGCGTTGGCGCAGTCGATGTACTCGCCGGACGTGACGGCGTTTAGCCCTTCGGCGGGGTTGACCATCAAATCTGGAATAGATCAGCGGTAGAACTGCGACGCCAGCGCACCTTCGAGCGAAAGCACGGCCTGCATCATCTCTTTCACCTTAGCCCGCTCCGCTTCGGTCATGGTTCCTTTCACGGCTTTGTCGCCGTAGGAGACGTCCCACGTGTACAGCTTAGCCATTGGCGCGGCATTCTTGGTGGACGTGTTTTCCGTGCCGTCGATCGCTGGTTTGGCCATCGCGGCTGGCGGGACAATCTGGAAGAAACTATTCAAAATTTCTTTCATTTGCTTTGCGTAAACGCCGATCGTGCGGACTTCGACGCCATTACGGTAACGATTCAGTTCGCAGAAAAATTCTTGTCGGCCCTTTAGATCGGGCGTGCATTTAAGTTTGAGCCCTTCCGAAGCGCCGTGGTCCATCCACCGCACTAGCTCCACCCTGGGCACGTTGATCTCTTCGGCCCCCCGTCCCACCACGCAGTACGAAGCCACCACCGCCAATAACGCCAATACGAATGCCTTCATCGTCGAACCTCCTGCTGACCACTTAACGTGCAAACCTGTCCCTGCTGCGAACAGCCCAGCAATGCCGCAATGTCGGGGTCCTGCCCTAAGACGACGTTGATGCGGAAACGGTTCGACGGATGCACCCCGTCGTTTTGGCTTCCGCACAATGGACTGACACTTGCCTTAATAAACTTAAAGGCCTCTTCGGGCGAGTACCCACGCAGCCGCTCCACCAACGCTTTGGCCGCCCCAATGTCAGCGGCAATCTCCCCGCCCATGCGCACGGGATCGATGTCGCGAAAATTCTGCGCATAACAGCCAAGCGCTTTTTGGAATTCCGGCCGGAACGGACTTTGCCCGATGGCCTGCCCGCGATCATTGCGGATGATGTCAGCCCCGATGTGATGCGTACACTCGTGGCCGATCGCGTGCATTAAGTGGTGCTCAAGCTCCGCGGTGCCGCCCAGAGCCAGCGCCCGCATGATGAGACCGGGGCAAACCACGACCTGCTTCTCGGCAAACTTGGCGAACGCTCCGGGCGCCATGCCATCGGGACCGCAGCCTTCCGCGAATCCCTGAACATCCGCGGGATCGTTAAAATCAGGCGCCGTCTTTATCTGGATGGTGGCAAGGCGCGCGGTCATCTGCTGCTTCGTGCTGTCCGACAGCGGCATATTCTGCACGCCTTTGGCGACCAGGTTCTTTACGCTCTCGAACAGGCCGCCCATCGCAGGAACCTGCGACGCAAAGTGCGCAAAAAAGTTTTGGTAAATCGCTTTGAACTGGGGGTTGGTGGGGTTGCGCACGATATTGCTCACCACCGAGGAAAAGGTTCCAATCGAAATGCCCTGTCGTTTCACGAAGTCCTGCACGAGATTGCGAACGGCGTTGCCGATTTGTTGTTCTTCGTTTCGCACGTTCCCGGCACTACAGATGGACTGGTGCAAATCACGACAAAGGCCGCCCTGCGCGACGCCTTCGGAGAACGGGGCGCTAGCCGTACTACGCGAAGGTTGTCCTCCGCCCCCGCCCTGAATTCCGCCTCCGCAGTTCGTATTGCCGTGGGGACCCGGACCAACGCCGCACTGAGGTCCCACCACCGGCGTTCCGATGCTGGTCGGCGGTAACTGCGCGGTCGGAGCCTGGGGCGAGGGGCTCATGCCGAGCCGATTGAGTAGCATTTCGGCGAGCTGGCGTTGGACGCCGCCTAGCGAATTTAAATTGCGGGCGAGGAGTGAGCCCAGCTGACGTGCGGTACCCGGTTCCACAAAATTGACCAGCTGCCCGGTGCGGGCACTAAAGAAGAGCTGCCGAAATTGGCCGAAACGATCGCGTTCGAAGAGCCGACCCTGACTCGCAACGAGGTTCGGGGACACGAAAAACGCACGCGACGCCTGTGTACGCGAGGCGAAACGGGGAACGATGGGGCCGCGCTGGCCGAGAACGCGCACGGTTCCTGCGATCGCAGGACCGGTCATAAAAATGTGAGTGATCGTAATGAAGAACAGAATACGAACCACGTTCAACCCCGAGCTACGTTCCGTTTGAGAAAAACCTAAGGAAGTGAAATGCACCGGCCGGACCAATATACTTTCCGAATACGCCGCTATTTCTGCCTCAGCTTCCCAAAAATGGCCCCCTCACTGTCGAAGGCCGAGTGTCTTCAGTAACCATTGATTTCTTGCCCATGACATCGCGTGGATGCATTTAGGATCATTGCCTTTTTCGACCGCGTTGACTCCCCGCGTGAACTCGGTCATAAGGCTAGAGATGAAATTGTGGATGGGTATTGGGGTAGGTGTCCTTATTTCTAACTCGCTGATGGCGATGAGCTTTCAGCCCGATCTGTACACGGAGCAGGCATTTCTGGGGCGCGAAAGCGTGGTCCAACAGAGCACACGCTTACGCGTTTACGAGAACACCCGTACCGTGGGCCCCCATCCTTACGGACTGGCGGGCAGCGAGCTGATGATGTCGGGACTGACGAGCGATCCGCTCGACCCCGGAGGATCCTACGCTTACGGCGGAGCGGGTCTCCGTTTTTTCCGTGGCCCCTTCAATTGGTTCAACGAAGTTCGTGGCCGGGCCTTCTACAAAAAATCCCCCAACGTGAAGAACACGCAAGAGGCGATTGACTTGCGATCGCTCATCGTGCTGAACAGCTTTTCGGAAACGCCACTTACGGAAAACTCCGATTTTCGTTTCATTTTCGAGCCGTACCTGGAGATTTTGTACACGTCGGCCGATTTCAACAACGTGATTAGCAACGGCTACCTGCGCACCGGCGTTCGTTACCGCATCGACCAGGGCGTCGCCTTGGACCTATTGGCCGAGCCGTACGCCTCGTTCGATCGCGTGCGCCACTTCTACAACAATCGTGCGGAATTGAAACCCACGGTGAGATTTCAAGTAAACGGCCCCGGCCTTTCGGGCTCGCTACTAGTTTCTTACCTGTGGAATTCGTACTTCGATCGTGGCGACTTCGATAACAATCCGTACCAAAATCGCAATCAGGGAATGAGAGTCCTTGCCGTCTTCGGCGCTATTTTTTAATTCCGCTTTTCAGGTAGCGAGGAAGCATGAAAAAGAAGGCACTGGTCGTATTCGGAACCCGCCCCGAAGGCATCAAGATGGCGCCCGTAGTAAAGGCGCTCGAAAAGAGTTCAGTCTTCGAACCGGTCACCTGCTCCACCGGGCAGCACCGCGCGATGCTCGATCAGGTGATGGAGTTTTTCCGCATCACCCCCCGCTACGATCTTAACCTGATGGCGGCCAACCAGACCTTGTTGCACATCACGGTGGAGTGCCTTACCCGTTTGCAAAAGGTGTTCGACGAGGTGAAACCAGCGGTCGTGCTCGTGCAGGGCGATACCACCACGACGATGGCGACGGCCCTTGCGGCCTTCTACTCACGTATTCCCATCGGCCACATCGAGGCGGGTTTACGCACGTGGCGTAAAGACTCTCCGTTTCCGGAAGAGGCCAACCGCCGTATCGTCTCCCCCATTGCCGACTTTCACTTCGCCCCGACGCAACGAGCGCTGGATAACTTGCTCAAAGAAGGGTTGCCGAAGCAGGACTGTTACCTCACGGGCAACACCAGCATCGATGCCCTATTGTGGGCCGCCAATCAGAAGCTTGATTTCCCGGAACTCGAAAAAATGTTCGCAGGCAAAAAGCTGATTCTGATGACCGCCCACCGTCGCGAAAGTTTCGGCGAGCCGCTCCGTCAGGTATTTAAGGCGACCAAAGAATTTTTGCGGCGGCATCCCGATTATCACATCCTGTATCCCGTCCATCTAAACCCCAACGTGAAGGGGCCGGCCGACGAGATCTTGAAGGGCGTAAGCAACATGACGTTGCTTCCGCCGGTCGCATACCGCGAGCTGG
>JAYUBV010000496.1:0-1214 GCA_043740655.1 Pseudomonadota bacterium
GTTTTCCCGTGCGCGGATTTCGGGGTAACGAGCCCGGCGTTACGATCTCAACCGAAATCGGGTGAATGCTTCCCTTCACCATGAAATCGCGGAACGCAGGACGGTTATCCAAAAAACTTTGTTCGAGCGCTTTCGCGGCACCCTCGCGTGCTTCCCCACCTAGCTCGGACTCTACGCGGACGATCAGACGATCCTTACCGGAGTCGCGTTGCTTTTCGATTTGCACCGTGCCGGTAAGGCCGGAGATTTCCGTCACCATCGCTTGGACGGCGTTGTAGTCAATCGAGTCGTAGCCAATGCGTAAGACATCATCGCCGCGGCCCAAAAGTTGGAATACGGGGGTCGTGCGGCCGCACGCGCATAGGTCCGGCAGCCACTTCATTCGGTCGCCCACGCGATAGCGCACGATAGGCGTCACGCGGCGCGGAAACGACGTAACGAACATCATGCCGATCTCACCGGGTGCGCAAAGTTCGCCGGTCTCTTCGTTAACCGACTCAACGTAAACCTGATCGTCGTGCGCGTGAAACACTCCGGTCGGGGATTGCGTGCACTGGTAGCCTAAGTACCAAGTGTCGACTGTGCCGTAACCCGGGGCGAGAATCACCTTGGTGCCGAAGGACCTTTCGATCTCAAGCTTATCCGCTTCGTAGAAGTGTTCGCCGCCGTAATAAATCTTTTCGATGTGAATGCCATCGAGGCCAATCTTCTTCATGGCGCGCAGGGCATTTAACACCACGCTAGCGATGCCGGTGAGCACGCGCACGTCGAACTGCTGCACCACCGTGTGGATGAAGTCGTGGGCTGTGTGGTTACTGAATGGAAAGTTCTGGCAGCCGTACTGCTGCAACATCCGGTTGATGTGCACGAAGGTCATGTAAAGGCTGCCGACCGCAAAGAGATTGCCCACGCGATCTTCCGGCACCAAACCACACGCATAAAATCCGCGAGCATTCGGTAAGTTAAGCCCCTCCAGTTCGGCGTGGCTGAAGAGCGTCGACTTCGGCGTGCCCGTCGTCCCGCCGCTCTGAAAGACCGTGTAATCGTTTGCCCCGCCCGTCACCAACCGGCGCGAGATCGGCGGAACCAATTCACGAACGTCGGAGGAGAGCAGCACCGGCACGTTTTTCAACGGGTGTGACGACTTGGGATCGAATCCTTCCAGACGATCACGGTAGAACTCTAGCTCTCTGGCGAACGCCACGTAGTCGGCC
>JAYUBV010000497.1:0-1208 GCA_043740655.1 Pseudomonadota bacterium
ATTTCCATGGCCCCGTATCCGACTTCGGATCCGGACGAGCTGGCCGGACGCCGCTTCGACAAGCTGTCGATTAAGTCAGCGATGCAGGAAATGGGCAACGGCCACTTCACCAATGGCGCCGGTCGTATCTCTGCCGGTATCGCGGTGGTGGATGCGATTCGTTCCCGTCGCGGCGAATGCAATTTGATTCCTGCCGCCGAGATTCGCGTGCGAATACTCGGACCGCAGCCCCAGCTGGACGCGCTAGTGGCGGGTCGCGAGTGGGTCAGCCGGCTCATCCGCGCCACGTCGTTCGAAGTGGGCGGCCCCAAACCCGATCCGAAGAAGAACGTTCTCATCGCCATCGGTGAGCTAGAGGCGTTCGTACCCCGTGAAGATCTGATGGACGTGAAGGTCGAGATCGCCAAGACCGAAAAAGAATTGATCGGACTCATCGGCGAAATGGAACGGGCGAAGCAAAAGCTGACCAGCCACGAATTCGTCGGCCGTGCGCCGGAAAACGTGATTAAGGGCGTGCAGGACAGGAAGGCGCTGCTCGAGAAACAGGTCGAAACACTGCAGCTCCATCTGCAGACGTTGAAGGAAGGGTAAAGCACTTTGCTCTCCGTCATCATTCCGACGTTCAACGAGCAGGAGAATATTGAAACCTGCTTGGCCTCCGTAATGGCGGGCCATCCCGACGAGATCATCGTGGCCGATGGCGGCAGCGATGACGCCACCGTCTACCTCGCGAAGAAAGCCGGGGCCCGGGTGGTGATCACCGAAAAGGGGCTCGCCAAGCAATGCAACGCCGGGGCGGAAGCCGCCAGCGGAGATAGGCTTTTGTTTCTGGCGGCGGACGTGGAGATCGAACCCGGCTACCGCATAGTCGTCGAAGGGGCTTTGGACAACGAGCTGGTGGCGGTGGGTGGCTTTAGCCTGGCCATTGGCGACCGCCGATTCGTCTTTAGGCTCATCGAGCGGGGCGGAAATTTTCGTGGCCGGATGTTTCAGTTCTCTTTACCCGACCAAGGTTTGTTTGCGCGTAAGTCGCAGTACCTGGCCTCCGGCGGGATGAGCGAGACTTCGCTGATTCCGTTCGCCGAACTCTGCGAGTCGCTGAAGGTGGCGGGGAAGTTCCTGCGATCGTCGCTCACCGTGAAGTCGTCGGCGCGTAAGTGGCACCGGCACGGGATCGTAAAGACCTGCCTTGACCACAACCTGACCTT
>JAYUBV010000498.1:0-13428 GCA_043740655.1 Pseudomonadota bacterium
AGATTTTCCAACGCAAAGAGCAGACGCCCCAGCGTGATCTGGTACATCGTCAGGCACAGCGACCGATGCAGCTTGGCGACCAGGCGGTCGGGATATTCGGCCTGAAGGTTCTGAATCAAGTTGAGCTCTGTCGCGATAAAGATCTCGTCGCCCGGTTTGGACTTGGCCACGTACTGGCGCATGAATTCCGTGCTGCCCACCGCGTCGGCTAATTTCACCACTTCGTGGGGCACTTCGGGATGAACCAAGATCTGGGCTTTGGGATAAAACTTACGGGCGTGCTCCACGTCCCGCACGGTGAACTTCTGGTGCACCGGACAGTAACCGCGCCATAGGATCACGCGGGCCTCCGCGTAGTTCTCGGGCTCACCACCGTCTTCCTGCTCCGGATCCCACACCGCAATCTCTTCCGGCGAGATGCCGTACTTAATCGCCGTATTCCGTCCAAGGTGCTCGTCCGGTAAAAAGAAAATTCGCTTCGATTTTTTAAACGCCCACTCGAAGGTTTTCACGGCATTGCTGCTCGTACAGATCGTACCTTCGCGTTCGCCGCAGAACGATTTAATGTCCGCGGTACTGTTCATGTACGTGACCGGGATCGGGGTTTCGCCCCCTTGATTCAGGAGGAAGTTCCAAGCTCGACTGACTTGCGTCAGGTCCGCCATATCCGCCATCGGGCAACCCGCTTCGGGGTCAGGATGGATTATCTTCTGCTCGGGACGCGCCAAGATGCGGGCGCTTTCCGCCATGAAACGGACGCCACAGAAAACGATGTATTTGCCACGTTCCGCATCCGCCGCGGCCTTGGACAGCATGTAGGAGTCACCCTTGAAATCCGCCAGATCGGCAATCGCCTTACGCTGATAGAGGTGGGCCAAAATCAAAAGATCCTTACCGTGTTTTTCCTTCAGCTCGCGAACCCGGGCGGAGGCGGTCGCCTCGGGCAACTGCTCTAGCTCGCGAATCCGATCGAGATCGAAATGAAAGCTCATAGTGCGCTCTCATCCCGCTGGTAGCAGCCAAGCGAAATGCGGTTCCGCTGGCAGGCTTCTACCACGAGGCGAGAAACGAGCGTCGCGTGGCGCAGACCAATCAGTTCATCGCTCAGGGCGGCCTTACGGTAGAAAAATTCAATGCCCCGTTGCAGCTCGTTCAGAATTCCGCCGGCGCGCGCCAAACGATCTTCCGTTTTGATGAGCCCAACGTAGTTCCACATCGTCTGCTTCAGCGTCATCCAATCCTGGCGCAGAAACGACGAATCCACCTTCTGCGTTTCGGATTTCCACGGCGAGATCTCCGGGAACTCTTCGCCGTAGCAAATCTTGAGTAATTCATTGATCGCCACGCCCGCGCGGTGGCCGAAGACCAGCCCTTCGAGCAAAGACGTGCTGGCTAAACGATTCGCGCCGTGCAAACCGGTACAGGCCACTTCGCCCACCGCCCACAAACCATTGACCGACGTGCGAGCATCGAGATCGGTCCACACGCCGCCGCAGTGGTAGTGCGCTCCGGGTACCACCGGAATCGGCTGTTTCGTTATGTCCACGCCAAACTGCAAGCAATTGCGGTACACGAACGGGAAACGCTCTTTTATCCACTCCGGATCTTTGTGGCTGATGTCCAGGTAGACGCAGGCCACGCCACTTTCGAGCATCTCTTCGTGAATCGCGCGCGCCACTTTATCGCGGGGGCCGAGCTCCGGCGTCGAGAACTGCGGCAGCCGCGTTTGTAAAAAGCGTTGGGCCAGGGAATTGACCAGTAAGGCCCCTTCGCCACGCAACGCTTCTGAAACCAAGAACCGCGGACTATCCGGATGGAAGAACGTCGTCGGGTGAAACTGCACGTACTCGAGGTTTGCTAAACGCGCGCCCGCGCGATGGGCCAGGGCCATGCCGTCGCCGCGTGAGTATTTGCTGTTCGTATTGTGCAGGTACAGCTGACCGATCCCACCCGTGGCGAGCACCGTTTGGCGCGCCAGGATCGGGTACGTGATGCCGGTCTGCTGATCGAAAACGAAACTGCCCAGACAGCGGGCTTCATCGTAGCGCGTGGACGGATTCACCGCGTGGTACGACGTCATTAGTAAATTCACCGCGGTCGTGCGCGGAAGAAACTGAATCTTCTGCAGGCTCTTGGCGTACGAGAGTAAGCGCTCTTCGATCGCGAGTCCCGATTCGTCGCCCCGGTGCAAAATCCGATTTTCGCTGTGCGCCCCTTCGCGCGTGAGCAAAAAGTCACCTTCGTTGCCCTTATCGAACGGCACCGCCACCGTATCGATCAATAGCTCTTTAACGAGCCGCGGCCCTTCGGTCGCCACCAGCTTCACGGCGGGTAAATAGTTCGCATGCGCCCCGGCCTCGAGAACATCCTCGATCAACGCCTCTGGATTGCCGTTGAGCGACTGGTAAATGATTCCGCCCTGGGCTCGCCAGCTATTGGTGTCGCTAATCTCGCGTGCCGCGGTGATTACGATCACTTCCCGCCCGGCTTCCGCCAAACGAATCGCGGCGGTTAGCCCCGCGATGCCACTGCCCAACACTAAACAATCGGCCGTGCGGTTCACAACGACCTCACAAAATCTAAGGAGATGTCGAGCGCGGTCACGGAGTGCGTGAGCGCACCTACGCTGACCGCATTCACCCCGGTCTCGGCGATCGCGCGTACGGTTTCTAAACTTACGCCGCCGGAAGCTTCAGTGAGCGCGCGGCCATCGATCTGGCGCACGGCCTTAAGCAAATCATCCACGGAAAAATTATCGAGCAGCAAAACGTCGGGCCCCTGCTTGAGTGCTGGCTCGATGCTGGCCAATTCCTGTATCTCGATTTCGATTCGGTGCAACGGCGATCGCATCGCCTTGGCGTTTTGTAGAATGGCTTCGGAGTTGAGCCAAAACTGGTGGTTCTCTTTGATGAGGATGCCGTCACTGAGCGACCGACGATGAACTTTACCGCCGCCGGCGGCCACGGCCGGTAGCTCTAGGTCTCGCAATCCGGGCAATGTCTTCCGCGTGGCCAAAATCGAAACCGGCAACCCTTCGACGCGATCGACGAACCGGCGGGTTAATGTGGCTACGCCGCAAGCATGCGACAGCCCATTGATGAGGGTACGCTCGGCCCTCAAAATATCCCCGGCCGGCCCTTCCATCGTGACGATGGCTTCGGCCTTAGCCAACCGCGCCCCTTCCCGCTTCAAGCAGGTAAAACGCACGCCGTTACCCCAGACGGTCTGAAAGGCGGCGACGAACTCCACTCCCGAAAAAACGCCCGGCTGTTTGGCGGCGAGCTCGGCGGTGGCGGCTTGGAACCGCTTATCACCAAGCAACATGGTCGTGACGTCGTCGTGGACGTCGTCTTCGCTTAAGGCGCATCGAATGAGGTTCTCGAGGGGATGCATGGCGATAGCGGTTTAACATAAGCAGCGGGGCGCCGCAACGCAGCCTGGCCCGAGCCATCGGCTTGAAACTACCTGGAAAACCAAGCCTTTAGGCTGATGCCGCGACGGACGTAGCTCCGGTCAAGCACCGCCATCGTCACCAACACGCCGATTCCCCCTAGGATATCGACGCAGTAGTGCTGTTTAGTGGTCATGGTGGAGAGGAAGATGAGCCACGCCCAGACCATGAAGATACCGTAGAGCAGCCGCGATTTGCTCCGCAGGCTCCACGCGCAGATAGCGGTCAGCGCCACGTGCATGCTGGGAAAGCAGTTGGTCGGCATGTCGCCGGCGGCGACCATGTCCATCGCCAGCTGAATGAGGGCGCTACCCGAGGGCGGATAGGGCGGCCGGGGGTAGGTCGTCGGGACAAACATGAAAAAGGCCCCACACAGAACCAAAGCCCCGAACATCTGCCGGGCGAAGGAGTAAAACTCCTCCCCGTGGAGCATAGCGATGGCCGCCCCGATGAAAAGGTAGTCGGATAGGTAGATCATGAAGGTCCACGGCATGAAGGGCATGGCGCGGTCCAAAAGCGTCTGCGGAAGCATGACGGGGGGGAAAAGGGGGTGAAAATTAGGGAATATGTAGAAAAAAACGTACCCAATCGCAAAAAGCACGAAAAGCTTGGCCTTGGTTTTCCAATTCGTCTTGACCATGAAACGGCTAGTTTAATACAAGTTTAATGCAATCGGTCAATCGTTTGGAGCATTCTATGGATTCTGTCGGCAATTCCCGTCTCATCGAAGCCTTGAACTGGCGTTACGCGGTCAAAAAGTTCGATAACACGAAGAAGATCTCCGCCGAAGACTGGGCTACGCTCGAACAGACCCTGGTGCTTAGCGCCTCGTCCTTCGGCCTCCAGCCCTGGAAGTTTGTAGTCGTTCAGGACAAAGCCCTACTGAAACAGCTGACCGGCGCCACCTGGAACCAGACCCAGGTCGAAAATTGCTCTCATTACGTTGTTTTCACGGCCAAAACCAACATGGACGAGACCTACGTGGATCGCTTCATGGAAATCGCTGCCACCACCCGGGGGGTCGGTAAGAACACGCTGGCCGGCTACGCCAAGGCCATCAACGGATTCGTATCCCAGATGCCCCAGGACACCATCGTCCATTGGAACACCCGCCAGGTCTACCTCGCGCTGGGCACTTTGATGACCTCGGCAGCAATGTTAGGTTTGGACACTTGCCCCATGGAAGGGCTCGTCCCAAGGGATTATGATCGTATTTTAGGAATTGGGACTGACTATGCCACTGTCTGTGGCTGCGCGATCGGTTACCGCAGTGTAGAAGACAAGTACGGCAAAACGCCGAAAGTCCGGTTCCCCAAGTCCCATGTAATCGAATACCGATAAAGGCGAACACAATGACCAAGCAGCTTTACGATACTCCCAAGGTTGGCGGCGATGCCCTGGCCTGGTGCACGAAGTGCAAAATGGACCTCGCTCACGTTATCGTGTCGATGGTCGGGCCCCGTCCGGCCAAGGTGATCTGCAAGACCTGCAAGAGCCAGCACAACTTCCGCATGGCCCAAGGCGATGCGGATTTGCCCGGAATGCCCCGTAAGCCGACCAAGCGCGCCACCGTACCTAAAGCGGTTGTTCGCGCGGCCGACTACTGGGAGACCAAGATGGCGACCAAGCAGGCGGCCCCCATGCTGCCCTACACGCCTAAAGAGGTCTTCCGGCTCGGCGACGTGATCAAGCACACCAGCTTCGGCGTTGGAATCGTCGAAGAGGTCCGCAACGGCGGCAAGATGGTGGTGCTGTTCCGCGAAGGCGACAAGCTTCTGGTGTTCGGCCTCGGCCAGCCCAGCGCTTGATCCGCTTCGGCGCGAGGCATTAATTTTAGTAATCACCACGATTATAAGTATTAATGATTGCCTATACCTATTTTCGGGTAATTTAACGTTCAGTGGTACGCCGCTTGGGATCTGCTTCGCAGACCCGACGGACCCACCGGGGGTTAAAATGATCACGATGGGAACCGAACTCTGGACTTAAGGCCTAGTCGTTAACGGACTAGGAAGTTTTCTAACAGCCGGCCTCGCAAGGGGTCGGCTTTTTTTATCCGCTCTCGTTTACTCCGGCGTGAAGGGGTGCTCCTCGGCGACGAACCGTTTGTTGTGCGTGTAATAGTTGTACGCGTGGGAAGTGGAATCTTCCTCGCGATGAGCGTCACTTCGGCCATCGAGTAAACCTTCCCGTAGGACGGATCGACGACGAACGTTTGCCGGTTGCCCTTTGGGTCCACCATGTCGACCTCTACCCAGGCGTGGCGATCGTATTTCGCATCGCGTGGGTCCGAGACCATCATGCGGGTGGGATACCCCAGCTCCGAAAACAGCGTCGCCGCTAACAGGGAATTGTGGCGACAGACTCCGGCCCCGGCGCAAAGCAGAGTGTCGAAGTCGTTCTTGTTCGCCACCTCGGACATCTTCGCGACATTACGGGCCGGTTGAAATTGAAGCACGTAACGATTCAAAAGCTCCAGCTTCTCAATCGCCGTACGCCGTTTAAAGTCGGGCAACGACGCTAGCTTTGCGCCACCGTTGAGTACCTGGGCGAGCAACCGTTTCGGCCGTTCCAGGTCCGTCCAATTCGTCGTCTTAAAAATATCCGCCGGGGGACGAAAGCGGCGAGTGGTGGCCCGCTCCGGTCCATCGGGACGCGCCAGCCAATTGTTTGGCACGGTGGTCGTGGAACCGGGGATTCGAACCTTAGCGCGCGCTCCTTCGAGACCGAGAAAGGTTCCTTAATCGCTCGAGGGCAATGTCGCGTCGACCGGTAGGCAACGCCTGAACGTCGCCCCGAGGAACCGCCAGCACACCCCTCACGATGGTACGGTCGTCCGCTTTAGTGTCCTCGACGTACATCACCTCGACCAGTTAATGATCGACGTCGTGAATCCCGACGTAGCGGCCAAAGTAGGGCATGACTGAGGACGGAATCGTGAGGGAATTCTCGGGAGCCTCCGCCACTTTCAACTTCATGTCGCGAAAGTTAAAAATTTCGCTCCCGATCTGCACCAGATCGTTCGGCAGGAAAGGCGAGTGCAGTGCATAGTCCGGAGTCCGGTAGGCGTGTCCGTGGACCCGCCAGTCGCGCAATCCGGTGGTGCCGAAAGCGGGGTGGGATACGTAGAGTATGGTTCCCTTGTCGCCCCACTGGCCGGGCTTAAGCTTCTTCACCTTCTTAACCGTCACTTCGATGGGACCTCTTAGTCTATTAGCTATTTTAGATTTCCAACCGAACACGCTCGGCTCGACCACGATTTTGTCGCCTGCTTTTAAGGACGGAAAATCGTCGAACCTGAGTAAATCGGGATGCTCGGTCGGAGGACGGCTCACCTCCGCCATCTGTCCCAAAACCACATCGCACAGGCCCTGCCCGCGGGCGAACGGGGAAAGTAAGGAGACCAGAAAAATTAGGAGGTGGGGGCGAAGGCAAGGCATGGAAGGATAAGCGTAACGCGATTGCTTGGGTTTCCACCATAATTTACCGATAAAGAGTGATGGAAAAGGGGCGACTGCTCACGGCAATGCTGGGGATTAACGCATTGTCCTTAATGATGTCCTCGCCCGCCGCAAGCGAATCTGCGCGGCGATCGCCGGCTCCCGTTCCGGTGACGTGCGCCTGCCCCTTCCAATCCCGTCCCTTGGGGCTTGCGGCCAATTGTCAGGATGCTTGTTTCGGGCCGGAGGCCATCGAGGCCTACGAGAAAGAAGGCCGTGCCCAGGCCGAAAAGGAACGAGAGCGCGAACTGGCGTTGACCCGGGCGGCCGAGCAGGCCCAACAAGATCGGGAAGATGAATTGGACGCCGAGGCCGTGTCGATGGTGAAACTTGCGGAAAAAAACGAAACGGCTAGCGACGAAGATCTATTGAGAGGCCCGAAGAAAGTGCGTTCGCGCACTAGGGCGAGTACGCCATGACCCGAGCCCTCCCCCACCTCTTCCTCGCCCTGACCTTGTGGGGAACCGGCGTGGCGATCAGTGCGGAAACGCCTCCCGAAGAACCGCCACCGATGCCTTTGCCCGCGCCCGCCCCGGGAACGGTGACCTTAGCAAATCCCGCAGAAGCCGACGTGGCCCGAAAAAAAGCTAAAGCGTACGCGTCCGAAAAAAACTGGAAGGCGGCGCGGGAAGAGGCGACCAAGGCCATCCGACTGGAAGTAAACCACCCCGACGGTTGGCTAATTCTTGGCATCGCCGAACAACGTTTGGAACGCAATGCCGAAGCCCGCGATGCGTACCGCAAATACCTTTCATTTAATCCATCCGCGGAAAAGGGAGCGCCCGTGCGCAGCCGCCTGGCGCAGGTCGAAGTGGCCGCCGACAAGCTGGAAAAGTCCGAACGCGAGGGCAAGGAAGCCAAGTACGGCCGCGACGCTCGGGGCCTCACGTTAGGGTTTGCCCCCCTCTATCGTCCCAAAGTTTCGGGAAGCCAAGAGCTGGGCGACAATGCCACCAACGCCATCCTGCTGGGCTACCGCTTCGGCGAAAAACTTTCCCTAGCCCTGCGCTGGCACCACGGCATCATGCCCACCCTTAAAACCACCAAAACGACGGAAAGCAACGTGGGGGCGAAGCTCCTCGCGATTGAGGGGCAATATGCCTTCGTGCTGAACGATCCATTCGATAAGTTTTTTGGTTTCCAGTTTTTTATTCCGCTTAACCTACAGCTCTATACGAACTGGGTAAACGGCAGCACCAGCATCTACATGAACCACGGCTTCGCTTTGGGCACGGGCGTGGGCGTTCGTTACTATACGCGGGCGCCCGTAATCTTCGACATCCAGTTCCTGTACCACGTCGCCGCCCCGCTAACGGACATCGACGTTCTGGGCACCGACAAGGTGCTTAACGCCGCGGGCACTACGGAAAAGGGCGATGCCTCGGGCCCCGAGTTCCGCCTAAGTGCTACGCTAGTCTTTTAAGCTTAGTGTTCGCCTAAGTAGGCTTTGCGGACGACGTCGTTGCTGAGCAACGTCTGGGACTGGTCGGTGAAGATGACTTCGCCCACTTCGAGCACGTAGCCGCGTTTAGAGATGGCCAACGCCGCGCGGGCATTTTGCTCGACCAACATCACGGTGACGCCGGCCTGATTGATGCGCTTTACGATATCAAAAATCGTTTTGGTGATCTGAGGAGCCAGTCCGAGCGACGGCTCGTCAAGGAGCAGCAAGCGCGGCTTCCCGAGCAGCGCGCGGCTTATCGCCAGCATCTGCTGCTCACCGCCGGAGAGAGTGCCACCCTCCTGCTGCAGACGTTCCTTAAGCCGGGGGAACAGCGTAAAGACCTCGTCATAGTCCGACGCCGTCGGATTGCGGATATAACCACCCATTTTCAAATTTTCGTGCACGGTGAGGTTCGCGAAGATTCCGCGGCGCTCGGGAACGTGGCACACGCCGAGGCGCACGATTTCATGGGGCTTCAGCTTACCGAGGTCGTGCCCGTCGAACGTGATGCTTCCGTGCTGAGCTTTTAGCAAACCCGAGATCGTTCGCAGAGTAGTGGTCTTGCCCGCGCCGTTGGCGCCGATAAGCGCGACCGTCTCGCCCTTCTCAACTCTAAGCGACACACCCCGCAGGGCAGATATGGGTCCGTAGCAAACCGAAAGATCTTTAAGCTCGAGCATTACGGCGCCACTCCCAGGTAAGCTTCGATCACCTTGGGGTTCTGCTGAATCTCTTTGGGCGCGCCCTGAGCAATCTTCTCGCCGTGATCGAGGACAATGATCTGCTCGCAAATACCCATGATGAGTTTCATGTCGTGATCGATAAGCAGAATGCTGACGGGGAACTGCTGGCGAATATCGGAAATTGTTTTCATCAGCGAGACTTTTTCGCCAGAATTCATACCGGCGGCGGGCTCATCGAGCAGCAGCACGCTGGGGTCGGTAGCCAAGGCGCGGGCAATCTCTAGGCGGCGCTGATCGCCGTACGAGAGGTTGCGGGCCAAATCGTCGATGCGGGCATGCAGCCCCAAAAATTTCACCAGCTCGGTGGCCTTGGTGCGCATTTTTTCTTCGGTCTCGAGGAAGCGCTTCGTGTGTAAAATGGTATCGATGTAGCCGTAGCCCAAACGCATGTGAAACGAGATCATCACATTGTCCAACACGCTCAGCTGACCGAGCAAACGAATGTTCTGGAATGTGCGGGCGACGCCGTTCTTAGCAATGTCATAGGGCGTTCGGCCGAGTAGCGAAACGCCGTTCACCGTCAGGGTGCCGGTGTCGGCGGGATACACGCCGGTAACTAAATTAAAGATGGTGGTCTTGCCGGCACCGTTCGGACCGATGAGCCCGCACAGCTGCCCTGGTTTGATCTCGAGGGAAAAGCTGCTGACCGCTTTCAAACCGCCGAAGCTGATCCCCAAGCCGTCCGCCTTGAAATGGCCACCTTTGTTGGATGCGTCGCTCATGCTTTCGCCGCCGCCGATTTCTTTTTCTTATTGAAAAGTCTCTTATACCACTCGAAGTGCCAGACCTCGCGGTAGCCCATGATTCCCATCGGACGAACGAGCATCACGATGATGAGCATCAACGGGAAAATGACCATACGGTACTGTTGAAATACGCGGAGCAGTTCGGGAAGGAACGTTACGATGATGCCGCCCAAGATGGCGCCCGTGAGGCTACCCATGCCGCCGATCACGACCATGATGACCACATCGACCGAGCGATTGAAATTGAACGACTGTGGGTCGATGAACCCCTGGTAATGGGCGAACAGCGCGCCGGCCACGCCAGCGAAGAAGGAGCTGATAACGAACGCTACCACTTTGTAGTGGGGCACGTTGATGCCCATCGCTTCCGCCGCGACTTCATCTTCGCGGATGGAAAGGATGGCGCGGCCGAAACTCGACTCACTCAAACGTTTCAAGAAGATCAACGTGATCGCGGCGCAGAGATAAACCCAGAAGAAGCTAGAGACGCGCGGGATACCCGGAAGCCCACGCGCGCCGCCGACCGCGTCGATGTTCAAAAAGATGATACGAATGATTTCACCGAAGCCCAACGTCACGATGGCGAGGTAGTCGCCCTTCAACCGTAGAGAGGGTAACCCGACGAGGTAACCGGCGATGGCCGCGCAAAGTCCGCCCGCCAAAATGGCGACGACTACGCCGGCGGGGCTTTGCATGAAGGGGCCACCGTGAACCGTAGTGAGAATCGCGCTGATGTACGCGCCCACGCCCATGAAACCCGCGTGCCCCAACGAAAACTGGCCCGCGCAGCCGTTCACCAAATTCAGACTTAGCGCCAGGGTGATGGCGATGCCGCAGTTTACGATGACGCGCAGGTAATACGCATTGATGTTGTCTTCGAGCACCCAGCCCAAGCACCAGATGCTGGCCGTGACCACCACGGCGATAAGCACCTGCTTGAGGGCGCCGTTCATACCTTTTCCCGCCTGAGCGTGCCGAACAGTCCGGCCGGTTTGAATAACAACACCAGAATCAAAATCGCGAACGCGATCGCATCGCGGTAGGACGACGATACGTAGAAGACCACCATGCTTTCGGCCAGACCGATGATGATGCCACCGATCGCGGCCCCCATGATGTTACCGATGCCGCCGAACACCGCCGCCACGAAAGCCTTCAATCCAATCATCACGCCGAGCAACGGTTCAATCTTCGGGTACGACAGCCCGTAAAGAATGGAAGCGCTACCCGCCAGCGATGAGCCAATAATGAAGGTAAAGACGATGATGCGATCCGAAGGGATCCCCATCAGGCTCGCCACCTGAATGTCGTAACTCACCGCCCGCATCGCGATGCCCATCTTCGTGTGGTGAACGATGAAGTGAAGCGCCACCATCAAAAGGATCGAAACGACGATAACCAGAATCTGAATATTGTTGATGACGATGCCTTCGGTACCGAAGAGCACGCGGGTGGGAATCAGCGCCGGAAACACGCGCGGGTCCGAACCGAACACTACCTGACCCAAATTCTGCAAGAGCAGCGACACGCCGATCGCGGTAATCAGCACGTTCAACCGGGGCGCCTTACGCAACGGCCGGTAGGCGATACGCTCGGTGATAAGGGCTATCAACGTACAGAACGCCATCGCCCCCAAGGTCACCACGATCGCCGCCAGCCAGGGTGGCAAACTGCTGCTGACCCACATCGACAGGTAGATACCCGCGAAGGCACCCAGCATAAAGATGTCGCTGTGGGCAAAGTTGATGAACTGCAAAACGCCGTACACCATGGTGTAGCCCAACGCGACGAGCGCGTAGACGCTTCCCTGGGCAAGCCCATTCACCAAGTTTTGCAGAAAATCTTGCAAGAATTTTTCCGAGAAAGGGAACCCTTACGGATTAACCGTCGTCACGTATTGGAACGTGTTGTTGGCCACCACTTTAAGCACCACGGCGGGTTTCACCGCATCGCGATCCTTATTGATGGTGATGACGCCCGTCACGCCTTGGAAGTTGGTCGTTGCCGCCAAAGCATCGCGGATCGCGGTCGGGGTCGTATCGGTCGCCCGTTTCACCGCATCCAGTGCCACCAAGGCCGCATCATAACCCATGGCTGCCAAGCCATTGGGGATTTCGCCGTACTTAGCTTTGTACTGAGTCACGAAATTCTGAACCACGGGGCTCTTATCTTCGTGCGAGTAGTGGTTGCTGAAGAAGCTGCCTAAGATCGAGTCGCCCGCGATCTCCGTAAGCTTTTCGCTATCCCAACCGTCGCCACCGAGCAGGATGGCCTTCAGGCCGAGCTCTTTCGCCTGGCGGGCAATCAAGCCCACTTCGGTGTAGTAGCCCGGAACCAGAAGCACGTCCGGCTTCTTGCCCTTAATCGCCGTGAGCTGCGATTTGAAATCCATGTCACCCGACGAATAGGAAACGTCATTCACGATTTCGCCGCCCAGTTTTTTGAACTCTTCGGCGAAGAAGTTCGCCAGCCCTACGCTGTAATCGCTGCGGATATCCCGAAAGATGGCCGCTTTTTTCAATTTCAAATGGTTGATGGAGAACTTCGCCATCACCGCGCCCTGGAACGGGTCGATGAAGCAAACGCGGAAGATGTACTCACCCAACTGCGTTACCTTAGGATTGGTGCTCGAGGGGGAGACCATCGGAATCTTGTACTGCTGCGCGACCGCGCCAGCCGCGATGGAGCGAGAGCTAGCCACTTCGCCCAAGACCAGGTGCACTTTGTCTTGAGTGATGAGCTTGGTCACGGCGGTGACGGCTTCGTCCGCCTTACCCTGATCGTCATACGAGACAACGCGAACTTGTTTGGCCTTAACTCCGCCGGCCTTATTGGCCTCTTCCACCGCCATCATGATGCCTTTGTGCGTCGAAATGCCGAAGGTACTCTCCGCACCCGTCATCGATCCGTACTCGCCGAATACGATTTCGTTCGAGGCGGCGCCGGTCTGGGTTTGGCTGCCAGTCTTTTTGGTGCAGGCCGTACCCGCGATCAAGCAAACTGCAAACAGAGCTAAGAATTTTTTCAAAGGCTACCCCAGGGTGTTTGACCGAAGCATCGGCCAAGGTTTCAGGCTTATTTTGAATTATCGGCGCAAGCCCGGAGTGTCAATTCAGCATTCAGGGAACGTAGACGTTCGCTTCACCAAATTGTTTTTCCCATTGGGACAGGCTGTAGAGGAGGTACTTGGCGCTGCCCAGAACATTGGCGATCTCGTTTTTGGATAGACCCAAGCCGGCGTCACCGGCGATCTTTACCAGCGTCGCCTCGTCGAGTTTCTCGAGCTTTTCTACTACCCGGCGCGAGGCCACCCCCGAAATGGGGCCAGACTTTCCAAAACGGCGGGCCGGATCCAACATCATCCCGCGCGTCACGTAGTCCATTCCCCCGGTGAACCCTTGCCAGAGGTAATAAGGGCGAGACAGATCGAAGTCGATGGCGACGGGATAGCCCAGCGACGAAACGACTAAGTTCCCCGGCGCTTCGCGATCCCCGTTTGAGACCAGGGCGTCTATGAATTTGATGTGGGTCGCATGGACCAAAC
>JAYUBV010000499.1:0-4271 GCA_043740655.1 Pseudomonadota bacterium
CCCCACAAAGACAGGCACTAAATTTTTCATTGTTATCTCCAGGTTGCGGGACTCAGGGTCCCTTCACGCTTAGAGTGCGCGATCGCGTTTTGAAGCGCCAATAACCGACCCTTGAAAAATTTGATGGGATTTGAGGGGATTCGGTCTATATTGAAAAGGTCGCAGCAATTGGGGTTTTCATGCTGGCTTCTCTTTTCTTTGCGGGCCAACACACAGCGGTCACTCAGCAGACGGTAGACTCTCCGCAGCCTAAGTTCCCCATCGAAGATTTTTCGTACGTCATTGGTGCGCTCGTACTCACGGGCCGAGTCGATGAAGCCGAGACCCTTTACCTTTTGCGGGAGAAACAACTCCTTCCCGCGCAAAAAACCGCCTGCCGCTTTTTTCTGGGTACTGGCCTCTGCCGTGCTTCCCACTACGAACGATCGCGCCGCTACTTCATAAAGAACATCCGGCTTCGACGGGAAAATGACGATCCCATTTCGCGTTTCTACCTTCACCAGGGATTGGGCTTTTATTATTATTTCGCCGGTAGCATCAAGAAGGCTCTGCGATCGGCCGAGCGGAGTTTCGCGGCCGCCCTCGACGCCGGTTTTCTGTACGGCCGCGCCTTCGCCGCAGATCTCAAGGGACACTCGCTCGTCCAAACCGGCGAGGTCAGCCGGGGGCTGAAGACCCTCGAGCTCGCGGAGCATCTGGCCGCCCAGCTGGGGGCCGAGTGGCTGAAGGAAACCATCCATTCCTCCTCCATGGCGTATCGTTTGCGCTTCGGTATCAGTGGCCCGCAGGGGACTGCACTAGTGCATAAAAAGCTCAAGAGCCTATCCAAGCAGGACACCTATACCCAAAGTGCTCTGCTCATCGAACTTTCCCAGGAGTATCTCCGTAAGGGAAAGCTGACCGAAGCCAAGGATTGTCTCAACGACTGCTGCTCTTTAGTTTACGCCTCACAAAATCGCCGGCAGGCGGCCATGCTGAATTTGCGTTACGCCTACATCCATTACCTCGAAGGCGAACCGCACCTTGCGCTCAATTTGATTCGCAATGCGCTAAAGCAGATCGAACCCACGGTCGACGTTTTGCTGGAGCTAAAACTCCGCGGCTTCGAGAAAAAGCTCGTCGGGCTGCTTAAGATACAAGTTTGTGTCGTTGCGCTCGAAAAGGAAGTGGCGCGCCTGACCCGGCGAGTGGGCGAAACTGTCGCGCTGAGAATGCAGGCGAGACAGTCCGACTCGGAAAAGACGGAGGCGTCCGCCCGCATCGGTGAGGATATAGTCGGAGATCTCTGGGATCTGGTGGCGCGCGATTCGACTGGCTCCGCGCAAGCCATTTTAAAAAGTGGGTACTGGGGCATGCTGGCCGACGTTCTTCCGGTAAAGCGTGGCGGACAGACGCTTTATCTGGAGCTCGAACCCGGTTCGCTCACCGTCTTCGACGGCGGGAACGTTGAGCATCTTCCCGAGGCGATCTCACGATCACTGCGGGCGGTCCTCCTGGAGATCCAGAACGGATCCCGGACCAAGCAGGAGCTGATCTCGGCCATATGGAAGTACGAGTATCATCCGCTGCGCCACGATCAGCTAATCTACTCAGCGATTGCTAAACTCCGAAAGATATTGGGCAAACGCTCCCATTGGATCGAGGCTTCGGAGCAAGGTTATCAGCTCCGCGGCGAGATCCGAGTCGTTGGTCACCGTGCCGAGACCCCGGCCGACATCACGGCCACGGTGAAGGAGACTGCGCCGAGCGGCGTGGAGCTTAACCACCGGCAGCACCAGATCCTGCGGTTGCTCCGGCAGAGCGAATTTATCGACACGGCCACGTGCGGTAACCTCTTCGAGACGTCGGAAATTACCGCGAGCCGCGATTTGAACGAGTTATTCAAACTTCAGTTTATCGACCGGGTAGGCCGGGGTAGAGCGACCAAATACCGAAGAAAAATCGTCGTGAGCCAAACAAGCTCACTTTAAGGAGACCCATGAAAACGCTGTTAATGTTAAGCCTCTTGTCCCCGACCCTATTTGCCGCGAGCTATTCCGTGCCGGTGCCCGAAGCGTTGGTCAACTTCGCCCATTACACCAATACCGTTGCCGTCGGCGCGATGAAGGACGGCGTACTTACGGTGGATTACGATCTGCCCGCGACGCTCGTCGGGAAAAACCAACCGGGGCTGACGTTCACCGGTAAAGCGGCGGGGAAATTCGTGCCGGTGGCCGGAAAAAACGTCAACGGCGTCTGCATGCGCGCCAGTAACCGGCTGACCTGCCTGCTGCGCTACCCGGGACTAAAGATCGATGCCGTCACGAGGGATGAGGCCATTCAAGAGACCTTCGACAAAGAAACGATCGCCATGCGAATGGAAGTCGGTCGGTTCTTCGGAAACGATCCGGCGGGGATCTTGTACCTCGACTTGAACTGAGGTGACGTTTCGCGGTACGTTCGAGCGGCGGGAGGGGAGTGTAGTTGGCCGCGAAGGCCTCCGCAGGGTCCGACCAAAACGGTATCCTCACCGACCAACTCGCCCGAGGCACGACGAGCGGACAGATTCCCTTTCCCTCCCCGGTCGAATTATCCCGGGACTTCTAATGAACCGCGTGCGGCAGCGTCAAATTCCTCGACGCCGGCAACGAGTGGTATTCGGCCCTGCACCCGGCCCTTCGAAATCATCAACGGTTTCAATGGTCATTACCTTCAGAATACACTCCGCGAAAGGCTGGCGATTTGCAGGTTTAAGGGCCGGGCGGATCGAGGCAAATCTTGGCGTTTGGGGTTCGACACTCCTTAATTTTTTTCCTTTTCCTGTGGCTCGCGGTTCCCGCGCAGCTGATCGGCCTCCCCACGTGTGCCGTTCCGCTATCCCTGCTAAGGGAGCGGTCAATCTCTAATGAACACGCCGAGGAAATCGAGGCACGGTATCAAACGGGGCGCGCCGGAACTTTCACCTCCCGCGATGGACACCCTATTTACTTCAAGGTGATTCCGGCACCCCGCCACCGCGCTTCGGTCGTCCTCGTTCCGGGGCTTTCCGAAAATACCGTTTATTACAAAGAGCTCATCTATACCCTCACCCAGGAGGGCTACTCAGTTTATACCTACGATCCTCGCGGCCAGGGAAAGTCGGGATCACTGGCGGTCGATCCCCACGTCGTCCACATAAATAAATACGCCGACTACGTGGACGATCTCGACTGGTTCCTTACCAAAATAGTTCGTCCCGATGTGAGCAACGAATACACCGTTTTGGGAAACTCAAACGGGGGACTTACGGCCATCCGGTTAGCCCAGCGGGAGCCGGGTCTCATCCCCAGTCTGATTGCCGTATCGCCGCCGTTACGGCTTAAGCCGACCAACGTCCCCCAATTTTTTGTTTCGGCGGCGATCCGGGTATTGGGTTACGTCCGGGGATGGGAGGCCTACGCCCCAAGTCAGAAACCATTCTCCACCGGCGCTGACTTGGATAAAGCTCCGTACCGTACCTTGCGGCAGAATTTAAACGCGGGCGAAAGAGCCAAGGATGAAACCATTGCGCGGGGCGGGGCTAGCAATCAGTGGACTCGCGAAGTTCTACGCGAAGGAAAGCTTGCCCTGGCTCGGATCAAATACGTGACTCAACCCACGCTGATCATCACGGGCGAACGCGACTCAATCGTCTCCACGTCGGAGCCGGCACAGTTCGCGCAGACGGCCAAGGCGGGCACGCACCTCAGCATCGCCAATGGACGGCACGATCTGCTTTTTGAAAAAGACATTATTCGCGATCGGGCCATGATCGAGGTGCTTCGTTTTCTGGTAAACCCCGTGCGGCTCGACGCTCCGGCTAAGCCGAACGAGTACTCCAAACTCGTGGAGCGCGCGCTGGACTACGTGGAGCGAAAGGAACCGGCCTTCGCCCGGTACGCAATGGACGAAGCAATTCGGGTCTACGACGCGAAACGCAAGACGGAGCCAAGTTGGGATACTGCCGAGTTGAACGAAGCGCTTCGTCGGCAAAGTGATGCCCTGTGGGAAAAACTGGAGGCGATACCGCCCGAACAACGAGCCCTCTATACCCAGCTGACCAAGCGGCGCCTCGCCGAAATCGAAGAGACTTACAAACCTTAGTCGTTACGATTTACGGAACCAGCTTCTCGTTAGCGATGTCGGCGGGAGAAAAACGCTCCACCGGATGGTGACCGTTGGTGTAACCTTTCGTCTTGGCCACCCAGTCGCCCATGGTGCCATTGGCGGAGGTGGTTTCATCGAAGGCCTGTTTGAGCGCGACGGTGAAGGTC
>JAYUBV010000500.1:0-4244 GCA_043740655.1 Pseudomonadota bacterium
GCTCCGCACGTTTACGGTGCAGCCGGACGGAAAGCTCGTGGCGAAAGAAACGCTGTGGAGTAAGCCCCTTCAGCCCCCGCCGGATCCCGACCTTTTCGACCGAGGTTTTTTCTTTCTCCCGGACGGACGTCCGGTACAGGTCTACGGTAAAAAAAACGAGGGAAGTTTCATATTCTTCGTGGGTAAATCCGCGCAAGCGATTCCCGTCGAGCTTCCGGAAAAACTACGTCCGCCCACGGTTGTTACTCCACTAGCCCAAGTTCTGGTGCATCCGACTAAGCCGGAAGCCGCCATACTCTACTTTAACGACGCGCCAAATCGGAGCCACGTGCTTCACTTTGATTTTACGCAAGGCAAGGTGACGGGGGCTTACGAGCTGCCCCGGGGCACCAGGGTCATCCATTTTTCAAAAGATGGCGAACGCCTCTACACAACGGGGCACGGCAATCCCCTTTTCGATCTCAACTATCGGCAGCGGTTGGAGCCGGCTAGACCGTGATCACTACTGGCTTAGCGCCGGCTACGCGGTATCGGGGGTTCACGGGGTCGATGAAGAGCTTGTGGGTGTGACCGTCGACCACGGTAGTCTCGATCGTCACCTTTTTGAGCTTCTTCAACTCTGCGAAGTGGGCGGGCAGCACGGTGAAGCGGTGCTCTTTGCCGCCGTGGCCGTGCCAGAACTTCAGGTCGAGCTTTTCATTCTTGATGATGTACTCGACCTTGATCACGCCGGTCTTGGGGCCCAGGTCGCCGCCGAAATACAGCGCCATGGCATTCGTGTCGTACAGTGTCACCTCTTTGCGCCCACTCAATAGGTCGGCCACGCCGCGCAACAACGGTTTTGGTCCGCTGCCTTCACCGCCGCCACGGATAGTGTCACGTCCGCAGCCGGCTAGATTCACCAGCACGAGGCCGCCCAATCCGGTTAACGCCAATTCAAAAAACTCGCGCCGATTCAGTCGTTCGTTCGTCATCGCTGTCTCCTGATTAAAATGTAGGGGGGGGTAATTTCATCTTAGGTTTGAACCTCGTGGTCGGGGGACCAGGCCACAAAACCCGATAACAGTGGATAAGGGGCGGGCTATGACCGATCGGGTCGAAAATCCCCCGACGGGGCTTGCGGCTTACGCCCATTGACGCTAGATTCGGAAACTTCGCTCGGTTGGCGGAATTGGTAGACGCGCACGGCTCAGGACCGTGTAGGGAAACCTGTGAGAGTTCGAGTCTCTCACCGAGCACCATCAGAAATCGCTGCAATTTGAGTCCTAATCCAGTAAAAGCACGACCCGATTTAGCATTCCGTTTAGTTCGCGCTGGCTTAGCGGGTAACCCGCGCCCACCGCCGTCGCCCGCATCGAAGTTGAAGTTTGCTTCTTTAGGTACGCCCTCATCTGAGGCGAGACCTGCCGGGTCAGAAAACGCCTTGTGGTGAAATCCATATCGGCTAAGCCAAACGGGCTACGCGCCGCCGGAATATCCAACGTCTCCGTGCCGCGCGTGAAGGCTTTAGTGCGGTTCGCTAAGTCCACGGCCAGCACATCGCCGTCTTTGATCATCCAATTCTGCGCGTGAAAATCGTCCATCCCCAAGACCGTTTCTAACGCCCAAAGATCCGCCAGTTTCGTAACCAGTCGCGGGGGCAACTGCTTTATCTGCTCCAAAGTAATCTGCTGGGGATCGAGGCCCAACGACTCAAGGTACTGGGCGCCGTTGGGTATCTCCGGATAGTACGGCGCAATCGTGGCCCGGCCACCGATATCCGCGGTATCGGGAACGTCCCGTCCCAACGTGGTCATCAACACCCGGGTTTCCTCTACGGTCAGCCAGCGCAGCTTCGGGGTTTGAACTCCGGGTGCCTGGGCCATGAACTCGGAAGCAAAGACTTCGAAATCGGTCGGATCGTACTTCGACTGGAACCGTACGAAGAACTGCCGCCCAGCCTGGTCGGTCACCACGCGCATACGGCGAATCTTATTCACGATCGTAACGTTCGCGGGATCGAACGCCGACACGTAATCCGCCGGTGTGGCTTTGCCGCGCGCGGGGGCGACCCTATCGAAGAAACAGAATTTAGCGAGCGGAGTAGAGCGGTCGGCAAGCGCGATGGTACCGGCGACAAGCAGCAGGCGGAAGAACATGCGCCGCCTATTGCTTCACGAACTTGTATCCACGCCCGTGGATGCTCTGAATCGTGTGCGAACTACCGATTAACTTCTTTCTTAAATTTGAGATGTGCGAATCCACACTTCGTTCCGAAATCTCCGCTTCGTTGCCCCAAATCTCGTGAATCAGATCGTGGCGGCTGTAGAGGTGATTGGCGTGGCGTACGAAGAACGCCACCAGTTTAAATTCGATCGGGGTCACGTCCACCGTGCGTTCTTCACTCCCTTCGGCAATCCAAATGGAGTGCGAATTGAACGACAACCGCAGGTTGCCCACTTTTACGTTCTCGGTTTCTTCCGAGCCCTGGCGCACGGCCTTTAGACGCGCTTCAATCCGCGCCGTCAATTCGTCGATGTGAAACGGCTTGGTCAAGTAATCGTCGCCGCCTACGGAAAAGCCGTGAACCTTGTCGGGAATTTCAGTGTGTCCCGTCAGAAAGATCACCGGCGTTTTACGATTCTCGGTCACGTTGTTGCGAATCTGCGCGCAAAGGCGAAACCCGTCGCCGTCGGGCAAGCTAACGTCGAGCAGGATGAGATCGTACCGCTTCTCGCCCAGCATCCTTTCGCCTTCGGCCACGGACTTCGCGGTAGCAATCTGGTAGCGATCGGCTAACGCAGTGCTTACGAGTTCACGAATACCGTGGTCGTCTTCTATGAGGAGGATTTGCGCCATAAGTGTTTCGAAGCCTGGAAGTTAAGATCAAATATATCACTCTATTCCCTACTCTTCTTCGGGAGAAACCGCTCCGCCCGCCCCGGGAGCCTCCTTCTTTTCGAGGGCGTCGAAGTAGCCCTTCACGGCCTTAGCCTGCTTATCCGTCAGTCCCGCTTCCACGAGCTGTTCAAAGGTAGCGGCCGCGATCGAAGGCGGCCCTCCAAATAACGTCATCAAAAGCGTCTTAGTCTTTCCCCCAATGCCGGGGATAGAATCCAGGTGCCCTTCGGAAAATGAACTTTTCTTGCGCCTCGCCCGGTGGCTCTTGATCGAAAACCGGTGGGCCTCGTCGCGCACCCGTTGCAGCAGCCGCAACGCGGGGTGGCCTTCCTTCAAAAGCACCGGATTTTTACGGCCGGGGAGAAAGATCCGCTCTTCGCTACGTTTGATTTCCTTACGCGTGAAGGCTGAATCGGTACGCGCCTTGGCCAGCGAACACAGCGGAATGTCCTTGCCGACCTCCTTCAACGCCCGCTCGGCCGCCGCAAGTTGCCCCTTCCCCCCGTCGATTAACAGCAGATCGGGCGGGGGCGGATCCTCTTTGGAGAACCGACGCGTAACCACCTCGTGAATCATCGCAAAATCGTCCTGCCCCTCGACCGTGCGCGGGTAGTACAGCCGATAACGCGACTTAAGCGGCCGCTCGTCGGAAAAATGCACGAGGGCCACCGCCGGGTTAGTGCCCTGCAGGTTGGAGACGTCGATGCCTTCGATCGAGTTGGGAATCTCGGACAGCCCCAGCACCTTTTGCACCTCTTCGGATTCCGACACGCCTTCCTTCTTCTTGCTCTCCAGGTAGAGCAGTTTGGCGTTTTCGTGCGCCATGCCCAACAACCGCAGCGGTTTTTCTCCACGCGGCACGCGAACTTTAATCGGTCGCTTAGCCTGCAGACTGAGTAGCCGCTCGATGCTGTCCCGATCGGGGAAATCGTTGAATAGCCAGATCTCGTCGGGAATCAGCCCCGCCGTATAGAACTGTTCCAGAAAACTGGCCGAAGCCTCGTCCATCGTGTCGAGCCCCACCTGCGTTTTCAAACTGCGACGGCCGGTGAGAAACCCTCCGCGAATAAACAAAATGACCCACTGAATTTCCTTTTCCGCGCCGAAGCAGCCGACGATATCGATGTCCTTCTGCTTCTCGGTAAGCACCATGTCCTGCTTCTGGGTGATCCGCTCGATGGAGTTGATCTTGTCGCGCATGGTTCGGGCCCGCTCGTACTCCTGCTTGTTGCTGTGGGCTTCCATCTGCTTCTTCAGCTGGGCGGTCAGCTCGCGTTTTTTTCCGCGCAGAAACAGACTCGCCTCCTGAATCTGCTCGGCGTATTGCTCTTGGGTCACGTAAGCCACGCAGGGGGCGGTGCAGG
>JAYUBV010000501.1:0-4239 GCA_043740655.1 Pseudomonadota bacterium
ATGCTGGACCCGCTCCAGGCACCGCGTTCACCGCCCGATACGCCCATGCCGACCAAATGAATCCCTTTTTCCTTTAACGAGGCCTGGCGCCGTTCGGTCTCCCGCCAATTGCTATTACCGCCGTCGATAACGATGTCGCCGGGCTCCAAAATTTCCTTAAGCTGGGCCAGGACCGACTCGAGAATTTTTTCGTTGGGCACGAGCAGCATCATGCGCCGCGGTTTTTTTAGCATCTTAACCGCCTGGGCTAAGTCCTTGGCCAACTTGATGTCGGCGTTAGGTCCCATGCCGTCGATAATCTCCTGCGCTTTGGGGTTAGGATCGGAGATGACGAGTTTTTGCCCGGCTACGTGGGCAATGCGGTGGCTAAATCCCTTACCCATGACGCCCGTTCCGCCCACCATCAGGAAGTCGCGGTCGACCACCACCGGCGGTTCGACGGGTTTAACTGCGGCGATCGGCCGCTTGGCGTTCGGCCCCGAAAGGGCCGGAAGCGAGTTCCACAGATCTTCGGCGTAGGGGGCCGCGCGTTCGTGCGATCCACCCATCCCGCCCGGATAGAGAGGAAGACTGGCCTGTCGTTCCAAAGGGCTTAAAAGATGTTCCAATTTCTCCCGAAAAATAACGCCCGTTTCGATCGGAACGGCCATGCCGTTGGTGTGCGAGCTGCCGTCCACCACGCCGGCCCACAGCGCCTCGTACGGAAGCGACTCGAGCGGGCTCGTCTTGGCTACCGTATTGTCCTTATTGTAGTAGGTGGCGACCGACGCCCCTTGGCCGGATTTTCGCAAATCAAAGACCACCCGGTTTCCGTTCCTACCGGTAATCTCTAATATTTTCGTATTTCCCTCGGTCTCGGGCCCATACTTCTTAACCCGGATTCCCTTTCCGGTGATGATGCGTCCTTCCACAGTGCGATCGCCCCGATCCCGGAAGAGAAAATTGGCCGCAAAAAAGGTGTCTTTAGCAATGTCGGTGGGCTTGCTGGGATCGCCGTCCACTCCGGTATAACGACCCGCTTTGACTTCGGTAGGTCTCAACGTGTCGACGTTTCCGAAGTAGTCGAGCATCGCCAAGGCGTGCGGGACGAGATCGGTCGCGATGCCATCTCTGAGAACGCTCGTGCGTCCTTCCCGTTCGATGGCGCCGTCGCGGTGATTGTCGCCGACCACCGCCGCCTGTTTATCGGAGCCACTCCGGTCTTCGGTAATGGTAGCTTCAAATGATTTAAGCCCACCAAGAAACTTTTCAATTTCGATGACCTGTTCGTGATCCAATTTCAATTTCGGACGGTAATGATCGATGGCCATCACGCCGTCGTCGAAAGCCGGGAGGCTATCTTCTAAAGCCCGTGCGGCGGCTAGAGATCCTTCCAGCGGTTTTTCCGTAAAAATCCGGATCGGCTTTAGCGAACGGGAATTCCATCCGTCGATGAGGGTCGATTGCAAGAATGCCGGGGTGGCGATGCCGACGTATTCGGGATCCAGTTTGAGGTACCGGGCGTTGTCCTGGGGATTAGACTTATCCAAATAGATGAAACCGGCCTTCTCGATGGCCTGGCGAATGCGGCCCCGCTTCTCGATCTGCTCGGGCGTCTCGTTCGGCCGGCTCATGTCCGTAAAGGTGACAAACACTTTACGATCGTGCGCGCGATCCTTGGCCACTTTGGCTAAGGCGGGAAGGTAGAAGCGTTCCACCACATCGCCCGCACCCTCAATCACGATGTGAATTTCGGGCCGGTCGATCGCCAGCTGGGCAAAAATACCGCCGTGATCGCCACTACAACCGGGAGCCGTTCCCAGAGCATTCGTCTGAAGGATCAAAAAGGGAACTAACCACGTAGCTAATCGGTAACGGGTCATAGCGCTGCCTCCGGCCTTGGAAATGGACAGGAGCCAACTGTGCAACGGCCGATCCAGCCCGAACCCCTTGATATGTCACGTGCCCAATTGCGGCAGACTGCCTAGGGAACAGACGCGCACTACCGGCATACACCCAACCCAACCGTCAGTTCTGATATCCTATTGAGGATGGGTCAAAGATGGTTCCGTAAAAGCCTACTCGTTCTGTTGCCTGTGGCCCTTGCGATCTCCCACCCCGCGATTGCCGAACTATCGTTATGGCGGGGGTGCCGTCTCGCCGACTTAGTCCACCGTCAAAATCGGACTCACTCCGAAGTCGTAAAAAGCGACCTTAGGGATCTGTGGAAGGATCGAGGGCTTCGTCTACGCTCCGAGCGGTTCTTTAAACTTGGGATCATGGCGAGTAACAACCGTCTGTCGGAAGATTTTACGCGAGAATTTGAAAGGCTAATGGAACAAAGACCCGAGTTAACTTCGGATGAAGTGTACCGAGGCCTAAGGGGGTTTCTTGAGAATCGAAACGAGGCCTTCCAGGCGGCCTACCACCGCGACGATACCAATCGAATTACTGACCGCCTCGCGCAGCTCCGCTCGCTAGGCCCTAAAACCGTAAACTCCGTACTGGATGTAGGGGCGGGGGATGGACGCGTCGTGGCGGGACTGGCCGCGTCTTATGGAATACCGAAGGAAAAGGCTTTCGGCACCGAGGTGGCAACGTACGAGAATGGGGCGCCCATTTCGTGGCTCACGTACGGGCCCAAGGGAGAGATACCGTTGCCGGATAGCTCCATCGACCTAGCCACCATCTTAATGGTGCTCCATCACACCGAAGATCCGGCCGCCGTCATCCGGGAAACCGCCCGCGTGTTAAAACCCGGGGCCACGCTCATCGTGCGCGAGACCGACGCAAAAAACCCGGAGGAGGTCTTATTCAACCGCTGCATGGACACTATGTTTTACAAAGTGTTTTCCAATGGGTCGAATGTGCCCCTCCCCTATAACTACCGATCCGCCGGAAACTGGGCGAAGCTTTTCCAAAAAGAGGGTTTCGAGATCGTCGAGAGAACCCCGACCGATACCGCCAATCCCTTCTCCCCTACCTTCTTCGTGATGAAGAAGAAGTAAACGTCCCTTAGTCCGTAGCCGCGATCTCTTTCCACTCCCAGATCGGCGAAGGATAGAAAGTCTGCGCCGGGTTGTTCCGGGCGGCCAGGGTGCGGGTGAGGGCCATTTCGAAGGCCTCCCAGTGGCGTTTTTCGATGCTCAAAATGTCGGCAATGAGCTTCTCCGACCACGCCTCGTCGCCAAAAAACTTAGCGTGGTGCTCTTCCTGGGCCAGCACCGTACGCACGGCACGACGGATGTCAGCATTGGTCGTGCGGGCCAAGTAAGCCGGGTACACGGCCAAAGCGCGCTGTTCAATTGCCCAGCTCGTTAAAGCGTACGGCATCTCCTCGGTATCGAGCTGGGTCAGGCTCTCATCCAGCCCCGCAAAGTATTCCCAACCGAGCTCACCGAGCGGGTTCTGGCCCCAGCTCGAAAGCCCCTTTTTGCCGAGCGCCAGCTTCAGTAGGTACGCGTGCTGCGCCTCTTCTTGAATGTGCTTTAAAATCTTAAGGTCGACATCTTCCCACGCCAGCGACCGGAGCATCTTGCGGCAGCCGACGTACTCAAGCTGACTTAGCATCTCTACCCAGTTGTGCTCGAGGTCGGGATCGCTAGTCGCCTCATCCAAAAAATTTAAGAAAGACGGGGACAAAGCGAGAGGGGCGGTCCGAATAAGCTGTGCCACTTAGGGCTCCTTTTGAACGGCCGACAATAGCACATCGAACGCCTGACTCAAGTCCCCGGGGGTGCTGCAGTAAGGGGGGGTCAAATAGAGGTGGTGGTGCAGCGGCCGAAGGTAAAGTCCGCCTTCCCATGCCGTCTGGGCTATTTTCCACCCCAGCCGGTTATCGGCCGTCTTAAGGTCCAGCGCCCAGATCATGCCAAGGTGGCGTACGGAGCTAACTAGGGGCAGCGCTTCAAAGCGGGCCACCTGCCCGGCCATAAGGGAGATGAGCGCGCGATTCTTTTCGAGAATCTTTTCTTCTTTGAAAATCTTCAACACCTCCGTGGCGACCTTGCAGGCCATCGGATTAGCGGTGAAGGTGTGGCCGTGGAAGAAGGCTTTCGAAGGGCCGCCTTCAAACGCGCGGTAAATTTCTCCTGACACCGCCGTCACCGCGAAAGGAACGAACCCAGAGGTGAGCCCCTTCGAAAGGCACAACAGATCCGGACGTGCGTCCGCCGGCATGACGTCCATCGCGAACATCGGCCCGGCGCGGCCCCCTACGCCGAAGATCTGTGGAACTCGCTTCCGGCCCTTTCGGGGCCG
>JAYUBV010000502.1:0-4225 GCA_043740655.1 Pseudomonadota bacterium
TTTCGGAGTCCGGTACCTTAATCTTGTCGCGGTTCACAATGACGCCGGTACTGCCCTCCAAAAAAGGCATCGAGTAGATTAACCCCTTATCGTACGGGATGTCGTACAAGTGGGACGCCAGATTGGCGGCGTTGGGAATCTTCCGGTGGTCGAGCGGCGTCAGCATCTTTAACCGAATGAGCCTATCGACGAGGTAGTCCGACGGCTGGAGGAGATCGTACCCCGTTGCCCCGGCCCGCAGCTTGGCGAATAGCTCTTCGTTACTGGAGAAGACGCTGACCTCGACGGGAATCCCCGTCTCGGCGGTGAACTGCTCCACGAATTCACGCGGGAGATACTGGCTCCAGGTGAGGATCTTGAGCGGCGCGGGTTTGGCCTTCCTTAAAGTGAAGAAGAGTACGGCACTCGTGACTACGAGCGCGGATACCCAAAACCACGGGACGCGGTTCGACACTTCTTTATTCACCCTTTCCGACTAGGAAGTTTTTAAACTGCCACGGGTCCGTCTCATCGGTATCAAACGGAGCGTAAGTGCCAAATGCGGCCTTACGGCCGGCGAGCGGATTCCAATCCACCGGGGTCGAGATCGATTCGCCCAGGTACGGGTTGGCCATCTTAAGGATGAAATCGTGCGGCAAGTCATCGGGAACCACCACGCCTTTGTTCGGATTTTGTATCATCCAGGCCGTCGCGGCGACGACCGAGATGGCCACTTGCAGCGTGGTCGCGTTCTGGTGCGGGACCAGGCGGCGCGACTCTTCGATCGTAAGCAAACTACCGACCCACCAGGACTGGTAGTCGTGGCCCATCAGCAAAGAGCCCAGGATATCTGCGCCCGAGGTAATTTCGTCGTTCAAGATGCGGAGCTTCGGCTGTAAGCGGTAGTTATAGCCACGCAGCTCGTTCAGCGAGGCAATTGCGGAATCGGTTGGGCAGTACGCATAGTGCACGGTCGGGCGGTAAACCGCCTGGCCGTTTTCCGCGCGCACGGTCAGCTTGTCCGAAATTGTAAAAGCCTCCCCGTGGCGCACCACCATGCCCTGAATTTCGTAGTTGGGCACCCAGCTACGCACCCAGGTGTTCATGCCCATGCGGGCCAAACAGATCTGGTTCTTCGGCCCTTCGGCGTGTTCAAAGGCCACCTCGGGCAACGTCTTTTCATGAGTGCCCCAGCCCATCTCGGCGGTGGTCGTTCCCTCTTCTCGAAACCCTTCGATACTCCAGGTGTTCACAAACTCATCGACTTGCTTGGGAACGTTCGTCACCTGGGTGTCCCGTTCGCTGCAATGAATGACCTTTACGCCGGTGAGTTGGGCTAGTTGCGGAAAGTTGTGGTCCGTAATCGCTTGCTGAATCTTTTCCCGGCGGGTGCCGATCGCTTTGCCATCGGAAAGAAGCTTTCTGCCAATCTCCATCAAACCAAACTTGGTCCAGTGCGAAATGAGGCCGGGATTGGCACCGTGCTCCAGCACCGCGGTGGCGCCCGGGGTTTTCCACGAGTCAACTAGCGCGCGGACCTTCATGTGGCGGTGGTATAGCGTGCGTTGCTGCGGCGTCAGTTTTTCCGCATTTTCGTACGGGTCCCAGACCTCGACCGAGGTATTCAAGTACAGAACGCCCTTTTCGTGGGCCCAGGTGAGCAGCTCCACGCAGTCGATGTTCCACGCGAGATCAATGAGCACGTCCCCTTCGTTTAAGTGCTTACCCAGGATCTGCGGAAGGTTGTTCTTTTCGACCTTCGCCTGCACGAACGTTACGCCCTGCTCGAGGTACCTTCCCAGCCCGGCGCGCTTGTCCTCAAAATCGATGATGGTGATCTCGCGGGGAGAGAGTTTGAGTTCCTTTACGAGCAACGGGAGGGCGCACTGAGCGACCGCTCCGTAACCCAACATCACTACGCGACGATTACGTTCCATGGATTTAGCCTCTTTCAAAATTTAAGGCGCTCATCGTCGTGGAATGCGCGTTCCCGATCAATTGGGAGCGATGCGGCGACGAAGCAAATCGGCACGAGGCATGCCGAATTGACTCGGTCGTAGATAATTCGACCGGGGAGGGAAAGGGATGTCCGAAAGACAGACGCCGTCCTCGGCGCAACGCGGATACCCGAGACCACGGCTGCCGGATAGCGCCCGCCAGAACTATTTATGGTCCCGGAACTACACTCCGTACGAGGCGGGAAGGGAGGGAATTCCCAGACGCGAAGGCCTCCGCAGGGCCCGACCAACGATTTTCTTCTCCGACCAACTCGCCCGAGGCACGACGAGCGGCTGGGAATTCCCTCCCTTCCCGCCGGTCGAACTATCTCAGCCCGAAATTGCTTAAACCAGTCGTCCGTCGGTGAGCCGCAGCACCCGGTGGTACCGACCCGCCAGTTTTTCATCGTGGGTCACCGAGATCATCGCCATTCCGTGCTCATTCTGCATCTCAAGCATTAGTTCGAAAATCGCGTTGCCCGTCACGGGATCTAAGTTACCGGTCATCTCGTCGGTCAAAAGAAGTTTGGGCCGCATCATCAACGCGCGCGCAATCGCCACGCGCTGCTGCTCTCCGCCCGAGAGTTGCGCCGGCTTATGCGTGGCGCGATCGGTGAGCCCCACCCGCTTAAGCCAGCCGTGCGCCATTTCGTTGGCCTTGTCGCGCGAAGCGCCCCCGATGAGGGCCGGAATCATCACGTTTTCAAGCGCGGTGAATTCGAGCATCAGGTAGTGGAACTGGAAAACGAACCCAATCTGCTGATTGCGAAAGTACGCCATGCGGTTTTCGGAAAACCGCGAGACGTCCTCGCCGCCGAACAGAATCTTTCCCGACGTCGGCCGCTCCAACGTCCCCAGGATATGCAACAACGTGCTCTTGCCCGAACCGCTTTTGCCGATAATGGCCACCCGCTCCGCCGGCTTAACCTGAATGGAGAGGTCGCGCAGTACGCCCAACGTCGTGCGATCGTCGCGGCGAAATACTTTCTGAATGCCCTCGGCCTGCAGCGCTAGTTTGGGGGTCATGAGTTCTCCAGTCTTAACGCCTCAACCGGACGCGTACGGGCGGCCCCCCACGCGGGGATGAGGCTAAACACGAGGCAAATCAATATTCCGCCCGCGCACAGCAGAAACAGGTCCCCTGAGTCGATGTGCATCGGCAGCTTTACCGCGTTGTAAATCGACTCGTTCAAAAGGCTCGGTTGGTACCGCGTGATGAGGGCGCAGGCCGCAAACCCCATCAGGACCCCCAAGGCCACGCCGACGCAGCCGACGAAAACTCCCTGGGCGAGAAAGAAGGTGACGACCTGCGATGCCTTCATCCCCATCGCGCGCAAAATCGCCAAATCACGTTTCCGGAAGTGGGCACTCATCAGCAGAAGGTTCACCACGTTGACCGCGGCAAGTCCCACGAGGATCTCCAGCACCAGGAACAGGCTCTTCTTTTGGTGCTCCACCGCCATGAAAATATTTTGGTGCACGTCTTTCCATAGCCGCACGCTGGCGTCTTCGCCCAGTGCCTGCTTCACCACGCTGGAAACTCTATCGAAGTTCTCGCCCCGACGGATCTTGCATTTATAGATGGGTTCTTGATTGTCCTTATGGAACATCGTGCGCACGGTTTCTAGGCTCATCCGAGCGTGGTGTAGGTCGTGATCGTAAATGCCAAACTTGGTGATGCCGGTCACCGGCATGGTCAGCACCTTTTGCGAACCACCCTCCGGTACGAGCACGTCGACCGTGTCCCCCACGTTCACCTTCAGCTTCTTGGCGAGCTGCACGCCGAGCCACACCCACTGCCCCCCTACCGGCGACGAGCCCTCCGCCGGCCGTTGTACCCAGATGCTGTCCCACGGGGTCACCGCTTGGGAGGATTCAAAATCAACCCCCTCAAAGATCACCCCGCCCACCTTGGGGCCGTGGATGACCATGGCGGGGGCAAGCAGCGATGGCGTCACCGCCGCAATTTCGGGGATCGCCTTAAGGCGTTCTTCCAGTTTTCCTTCCCCGCGATTCAAGTTACGCGGGATCACGACGAGCTCCGACGAGATGCGCGTGTAGTTCTCGCGAAAAAGTTCCTGGAAGCCCGTCATTACCGCCAGCACCACCATCAGTTGCAACACGCCGACCGCCACGCCGAGCACGGAGAGAAACACCGCGAACGACATCAAGTTCACGCCGCGCGGAAGAAAGTATTTGCGCAGGATGAAGCGAAGAAATGTCACGCGCGAGTTCCCCACCGGTACTTG
>JAYUBV010000503.1:0-4216 GCA_043740655.1 Pseudomonadota bacterium
CCAAAGTATTTGGCCTAGTCCGGTTTCGGCCCGATCCGGCGGTTGAGAATGCTGCCGTGGGGAACTACGTAGGTACGGGTATCCGTCAGGCGAATGCCCTGGATGCGCGCCCCAGGGCGGGCACTTTTCTTATTGAAGTCGTCCAAGTGCAGTAGGCGCGAGCAGCTAAGCGCCTCGAAGTCGTTTTGCGCTACACGCCCTTCCGCTACCAGACGGAAATCGGACCTTTTGGTCATCAGCTCGGCGGTTCCCTGCTCGAGGCGCGCACGATCCAGCCCCTGGATGAACGAGGTCACGCCGTCGAAATCAGGATCGGGAAATGTCTGAACGGGCTTCTCAAAACCAAATTCACTTTCGTACAGCCGCACTAGCGCCCGGCGGCCCGCTCGAATGTAGAAGCGATCATTGATGATGCGTTCCTGCCGGTGAGGAAAAAGAACTTCGTCGGGCAGCTCGGGATGCTTCGCCTTCACCGTTTCCAACACACGTTGCTGTTCTGCCGTCGGGGGTGGCGGACGCAAGGATTCGGGAATCGCGTCGCCGCCCCAGAAGTGCAGACGGTGCGCCAGCATCAAACGGTGGACGAGTGGACCGAAATCATATTTGGAGTAACGTGACTTAGAAAACGTCTTAATCTCAGCGATCGATCCCACCACGCGCGGCATCTCCGAGAGCACCCTTTCCGTCTCGGCATCGAAGTTGAGAGAGCCGAATGTAGGGAGGTGTCGCACCGGAACCTTCTCGAGCCGTACCGTCGGCCGCGGCAACTTTTCCATCCCCCGGCCCACGCATCGCTGTTCGGTGGGAATTCCTTTTCCAAAATCAAGTCCCACGCTGATGATCTGGTAGATCACGAAGGGGTCGTTGTACTTGGTGATGAGGATGACCGGATGCTTCCCGCTCTTCAGATCCTTCAGCCCGTCGACGAGCCCCTGCTTCGTACGCGAATCAAAAACCTCGCGATCGAAGTAGACCGAACGAATAAAAAGCTCGGCATTCTCCAAGAGCGTGTTCGTCTGCGCGCGGTTATGCCACAGCTGCTGTCGCAAGCTCTCCTTGGCCCACACCGTTTTCTCGTCGTCGAGCATCCGTTGCACGTTCTGCGGTTGGATCACAAAAATGCTGTAGGTCTCGTCGGCGCCCAACTCCAGCTGGTGGTGTCCGTAAAGCGGTTCCCACTCCGCCGGGTCGAGGGCGTAGGCGTTTACCGGGGCGAGGCCGGCGAGCAGGGCTAAAAAGAGAACCAGCGGTTTCACGTGAACGCAGCTCTACCAAGTGTCGACGAGGTATACAAGATGACTTCAGCTAAGTGCTTGGAATCAGGCCATTTCCCAGTGGGCCACGGATTGCATTTCTTGAACTCATGGGCAGAAGGGGCATTATTTCGATCATGGCGGCGCTATGGGCTTTTTGCCTATTCGCCGAAAGCCCGGGCCCCCACGGCGGCGAGACCGCGGCCGAACGAATGGCCCGCCTCCGCGCACAAACCGCGGCCTACGAGGCTCGGCGCCAACGAGAGGTGCGTGAGGATCTGCAGCAGCGTAAGGGCGGAACCTTCCTCTTTTTGAACCGCGACGAGAATGGAGAAGGGGCGTGGAATGCGCTGTCGGCCACCGCCACGGGCGAGGTCGATAGTAAGTGTCGCGTCGGGGCCAGCGGTTACGATTCCAAATCCCACTTTTTGATTCGCCCGAGCTCCGACGGCGAAACGTTTGAGATCGTGGCCAAGCATCGGCCGCGGGGGACACTCGCGTTGCCCACTTTCGGAAAGCCCAATCCCAAGGGGACCGAGAAAACGCGGTGGAAGATCAAACCGAATTTCAACGGCACGTTCGAGGTATGCGATGTAGACGGTAATCCGCTCCACGGGTGTCGTGACTGGACCATCGCTAAGCTTGAGGACGTCAACGAGACCGCCTTCATCAAGGGAGCCGGTGACCAGCACGCGATTGCTCCGAACGACATTCAGCAGGGGAACTTAGGTTCCTGTACGCTCTGGGCGGCGGTGCACTCGGTGCTGGAACAACGCGGCCCCGAAGAGATCGAAAAGCTGTTCTCGGCGGGCGCGGTGACCTTTCCCGGCCGTCGCCCCGTGAAGACGGGGAATCAGTTTCTCTTTCAGTGGCAGCCCGGCCGGGACAGTCAGCCTCTTGGCGCCAGTTTTGGCGATACCGATGAGAAGGGGCGTCAGGAAAGCTGGCCGGTGCTTTTGGAAAAGGCCTACACGGTTTGGCGACGTAGTTTAAAGACGACCGACGGCGGCGCAAACGCCGGTGAGGTGCTTTCGCTAGTGACCGGCGAGAAAGTGAAATTCGTGGCCTTGCACCACGCGTTCGCGTCCGCGCAAAGCAATAAGGCTTTTGATTGCCTCGCCGATGCTTACGATGCCGGGCATCCGATCGTTTGCAGTTCTCGCAGCACGGTGCCCGAGTTCAACGATTCGGGGCTTTTCTCTTCCCACGCTTACGCAATGAAGAAGGTTATCCCGGGGCGGCAACCGGGCGTAATCCTCATCGACCCGCACGGCCGCGAGGTCGAACTTACGAAGGAAGAGTTCTTCACTAATTTCGCCATGGCGGCCCACACCACCGGCAAAAAAAACGCGTGGGAACGCACCGTGGACTCTGCCTCGCGGGGTGTCGGCGACGCCGTCGACACCGTATTGCGCTAACGCCCGTACCAATGTGGTATGACTCCTGCAAAGTTCAAAAGAAAAAAGGAGCTGCACATGGGAATTATCGTCGCTTTAATCATCGGTTTGTTCATCGGTATCATAGCTAGGTTTCTGATGCCCGGCCGGGCTCCGGGTGGTTTTTTCATCACCGCTATGCTCGGTATTGCCGGTTCGATGGTGGCCCACCTTTTGGGCGGTGCGATGGGCATGTACGCTCCAAACGAACCCGCGGGTTTCATTGCGTCCGTGATCGGCGCCATGATTCTGCTCGGACTCTACCGGGTGATGAAGAAAGACTAATGTAGGAAACGGGGAACTGGCCCCGAACCGCTACACGCCGTATTCCGTGTGAAACATTCGTTGGTAGACAGTTCAACCGGCGGGAAGGGAGGGAAATTCCCAGCCGCTCGTCGTGCCTCGGGCGAGTGGGTCGGAGAAGAGCCTCCCCGGTCGACCTATCTCAGACCCTGGAATGACTCGCTACACGCTCCGTAGACCGTCGTATTCCGTTTCGGCTGTAGAGCCAATGTCGGGCCGGGCACTCGCAGTCATCACCACCTCTCCGCACAAACGGGCGAGCCTACCTAGGTTCACGATTTGCAATTTTTGGCGCTGAATCTGGGCGTAGCGTTTGTGGAAGTGCATGGTGCGAGTGGTACGTGTCCTCGAAATTTGCCTGTTATTAACGCTAAGCCTGCCCGCGTGGGCCGAGCCGCCGCTCCCGACGGGGTTATTGCCCGCGGAGCCGGTGGTAGTCCAACCGATCGCGCCGGTCGCATCGGAGACCAACCCGACGGTTTGCCTTCGCATGTTTTCGCACCTGAATGAAGGGCCCGCCCGCACGGCGGCCTTTTGGGCGCGGACCTCACCGGTGAAGGCCGGTAACCACGTGTACAAATTCGGCTTCGACGCCGAACTGTGGCAGGTGTCGGATATTTTCGACATTATCGCCAAAGACCCAAAGGCTTTAGAAAACGCCGAGGCAGCCTTGACGCAGGCGAACGATTTTTACACCATCCAAAAGATTCAGCAGATTACCGGGGCGGAAAGCCTCGACGCCGCACGGGCTCTGCTGCGAGTACCCCAGGACCACGAAATCGTATTGACCGATTTGAAACCTACGGCGCTACGGAAGTGGAAGCACGGTAACGCCGAGAAGAGCAAGTACGCCAAGTTGCTGCAAGTTCACGTGGAGGAGTCGTTAAAGAATCGGGGAATTCCGGTGTCGGCTAAGCTTGAAAGCTTTTCGGGAGAGCACCGGGGTGAAAACTCCGTTGAACTCGTGATGGATGGCGCAATCTCAAGCCCCGCAAAATTTAAGAAACTCGTCGACTGGCTCTACGACGAAGTCGACGCCCCCGAAACGCATTTTCACGTGAGCGTGCCAAAAGCGTTCATCGAGTCGGACGCCCTGATCTTTGCTGCGCGCGCGGTGGAGACAAAAATCTTGCTTGAGCAGGTGGTGAGTAACCAGAATTTTAGCGGACAGGGGCACTACCCGTGGGACGTGTCGACGCTGCACGTAGATCTCGCCAAGGTTCG